>CALCFH010000120.1 GCA_937900215.1 uncultured Cryomorphaceae bacterium | reverse complement strand
TTATCACTTTGGTTTACAGCTCCTCTGCATTCTATCCCTATAACGGCTACAGCATTCATTCCCATTGTATTGCTTACTGTATCTGGTATTATAGATGCCAATGATTTCAATGGAATGCCTTGGGATACTCTTATTCTAATAGCAGGTGGATTGGCCTTAGGTGTAGCTATGACAGAATCTGGCTTGGTGGTAATCATTGCAGATAGTCTTAAGTCTTTTAAGCAATCTGAATACATAATCATAGTGGCCATTTGCTACCTAACCGTGCTCCTAAGCAATGTTATGAGCAATACCTCCGCCGCAACGGTATTATTGCCCATTGCTCTTGAACTTCTTCCCGAAAAAGCTCTTTTGGTTGCTAGTTCAGTCGGACTATCGGCAAGTTTTGCTCTTCTGCTTCCTGTCTCTACTCCGCCCAATGCCATAGCCTTTAGCTACGGTTTTCTCGAACAAAAAGATTTCAGACCACTCGGGTTTTGGATCGGTTTAATCGGTCCGCCAATGGTTATTGGATGGCTTTTACTTCTCAATACATGGACATAGAAATTAACTCATGGAAAGATTTACAAGAACATCTTTTTAGAGATAGCTGGGATCCAAGCATCCAACGCTATCGATCTTCTTTTATCTATAGAGGCAATAACATCAAAGACCTTGACCTTACAACTAGTCTGCAAAGATTAGGAGGCCCCTATGAAAAATTAGAAAAACACCTTTTAAGAAACTTTAGAAAGTATGCGCACTTAGATAAAACTGAGGATCAATCTATTTGGAATTGGCTGGCCTTAGCCCAACATCACGGACTTCCAACAAGACTCTTAGACTGGACATACTCTCCTTATATAGCCCTTCATTTTGCAACCAATGAACTTGAAATGTTTGAAGAAGACGGCATGATTTGGGCGATGAATTACGTTGGACTCAACAGATATCTTCCACCTCACTTCAAAACCATAATTGAAAGAGAAGAAAGCAATGTTTTTACCGCCGACTTGCTCAATGAGGTCAGTCAGAATTTAGATCAACTCAATACTGGTGTGGCTAATCCGTTTTTACTTTTTTTAGAACCCCCCTCCTTAGACTACCGAATTATTAATCAATTTGCATTGTTTTCACTCATGTCTGATGCCAAAATAAACTTGGGCAACTGGCTTAATGAACATGAGGATCTATGCTTTCGAATTCACATTCCGGCCAAGTTAAAATGGGAAATCAGAGATAAATTAGATCAGGCGAATATTACCGAAAGAGTTCTTTTCCCAGGTCTTCAGGGTTTGAGTATGTGGTTAAAACGACATTATAGCTCTAAGCAATCTCAATCATAACCTTTCGATAATCTATTTTCCACACTTGAAAATGTACCTTTGCAGCCCATGAAAAGAAGCTCTCACGTCTTGTGGCTCTTGGCAACTGTTTTCTGCAGCGCGTTGAACGCACAAACCAGCTACCAAGAATTACGCATTATGTCGTACAATTTGTTGTCTTACAGAACTACCAATGGGCAATGTACTGGCAACAACAACAATCCAACCAACAAAGACGCTTATCTCAAAGATATCGTACAATATATTGATGCCGATATTCTAGTTTGTAATGAAATTGGTTCTCAAACTGTTAATTCAGATCGGATTCTTACCAATGCTTTGAATACTTCTGGAGTAACAAGGTGGAACAAAGCTGAATATTCAAACAACGGTTCGAACCTAGTGAACATGCTCTTTTACGATAGCACTTTGGTAGGACTACGCAGCCAATTCTCTCTTGACAGAGACCTGCAAAACAACAGTTTAGTGCGTGTTATTGACTTTTACAGATTGTATTACAAAGATCCTGCATTAAAGTTAGGAGGAGATACTACCTTCTTTGTAGTGGGTGCCGCGCACCTAAAGGCCGGATCTTCCTCTTCAGACGAACAAGAGCGCGCCCGAGCTACTCTTGCCGTTATGGAATACTTGAAAAATAGTGTAAGTGACGAAGCCGTTCTATTCTGTGGCGATTTAAACGTATACAGTTCAAACGAAGGGGCATTTCAAAATCTCGTTTCTTATTCTACTGCTTCTGAACGCTTTTATGACCCTATAAATTCTTTAGGCGGATGGAATAATAGTCCCTTATTTGCTTCTATTCACACTCAAAGCACTCGTTCAGGAAATACCAATAGTGGCTGTTTTTCTAGCGGTGGATGCGATGATCGATTTGATTTCATTCTTATGAGCAATAAGATGCTGAATGATCCGTCATTCATGGTTCAGTACGTTGCTAATTCATATGAAACTATTGGTAATGATGGCCTTCACTTTAATAAAGGCCTAAAAGACCTTCCAACGAATGTTTCTGCACCAAGTTCTATTATAGATGCCTTGTACAATATGAGCGATCACCTTCCTGTTTCTGCTGTAATTAAAGTAGCCAAACTCGGACTGAATTTAAACGAAGACAAGGTATCTCTTCAATTCTCTTTTGTAAATCCTGTTGATTCAAGATTAGAAGTTTTCATTCAATCCAATCGCCCACTAGAAGAGTGCCAAATAGAAGTTCAAAATCTTCAAGGTCAAATTTTACTTAGCGAAGCTTTTCAAACCGATGCGAATGGTATGTTTAGGTTCAATCACGATTTCAACTTCAAATCAGGAGTATACCTTATTAGCCTTATTCAAAACGGATATAAGTTTACTAAAAGAGCAGTGAAAAAATGAAGATCTGGCCATTCATTCTTGCCCTTTTCCCCACCCTCTCTATAGCCCAAACAAGTTTTGATGAGCGCAACACCTCTGCAAGTAATATGCGCTTAAATATTACAAACTTAGGAACCTTTGGCAATGCATGGAGAGGATACCGAGATGGTTCAGGCGATCCGAGTTGTGAGTATCCAGCGGGTTCAGGAATAGAACATTTGTTTGAAGGCGGAATTTGGATAGGTGGACTAGAAAATGGCGGTAATGTGCGAGTTTCTACTACGGCCTATGATCAGGCACAAGGCTATTCACCTGGAAGAGCAGGATTTGAATTTACGGCTGAAATTGGCTCCATGCTTCAGCAACGCTCTACTCTTTTAGACAACAAGAATTTCTCTTTGAACGCCGTTTCTCACGAGGATTTTGTTGCCTTGTTTTCAGACAAAAATGTTTTGGTCCCCGGTACTTCCATTCCTATTAGCCAGCATACCAGCCCAATGAATGTTAGTATTCGGATGGAAACCTATAATTGGAATTATACTTTTTCTGATTTTATGGTTATTGTTAATCTGACCATAAAGAACGAAGGCCAAAACTTTTACGATGATTTTCGAGTAGGCCTATGGAATAATGCCGTAGTGCGCAATCTAAATGTAACTCCTGCTGGTGCGGGTGGAGCTGCTTTTTACAGTCAAGGAGGCAATGGATATTTAGATAGCTTATTTATGGCATACTGCTTTGATGCCACTGGAGATCCGGGATTTACAGATAGTTATATCGCCCAGAAATTCTTAGGCTGTCAAGACAAATACGGTTTTCACCATCCAGATATTGATTCTGCTTTCAATACTGTAAATAACAGTTTGGCCTTAGACACCTTATTGAAGGTGCATTACAACGCTTGGCAATTTAACAATAGTAGTGCCCAGTATGCCTTTCCATCCAACGACAATCAGCGCTATGGCAAAATGAGCCAAGGCTTAAATTTCAGTCCATGTTGGTCCAATCCGTCTCTTCCCAATTGCGCTGGACAGGATATTCAAGCCGATTTAAATTTGGCGGGTAACCGTTCTGATCTGCTCTCTGCCGGACCCTTTGGAAGATTTGAACCAGGAGATGAAATCCAAATTGCCTTTGCTTATGTAATTGCACCTAAAACGCAAGATGGCCTTCCAAACACTGCGAATACACCGATACAAAAAACGCAGCTTGTTGCAAATGGCAACTGGGCCCAGACTGCCTTCAACGGCGAAGACGTGAATTTTAATGGTCGGTTAGACGACGGAGAAGACAACGATGGAAATGGAGAAATCACCCGTTTTATTTTACCTAGTCCGCCCGAAATCCCGAAAACTCGGGTTGTAGCTGGCGATGGGAAAATTGATATTTATTGGGCTAATAATTCTGAATTTACCGTAGATCCTATCACACGAGAACTTGATTTTGAGGGCTACCGAATTTATCTTTCTAAATTGGGATTTGATGTAACTGGGGTGAGCAATTTGGCCAACGATTTCAATCTTGCTGCGAGCTATGACTTAGAGGGAAATGGATTGTTCTATGACAATGGCTTAGACAGAATTCGTTTAGCACAGCCTCAGTTTTTTGAAGGTGACTCTATTGCCTATGTCTACAAATACACTATTGAGAATATTCAAAACGGATGGCAGCAAGCGGTTGCAGTAACTGCATTTGATAGGGGCAACGAGGCATCTAAACTTGAATCATTGGAATCTAGTTTTCTCGCAAACGACTATCGCGTATTTGCAGGCAAATTGGCCAATGACGATATGGTTAAAAATGAGCCTTTCGCTTATCCTAATCCATATTATTATGGATCTTCCTGGGAAGGCAAAAGCAATTTTCAAGAGGAAAGTAGAAAGCTCTACTTCGCCAATCTACCAAAGAGATGTGAGATTACTATTTTCAATCCAGCAGGAGATTTAATAGATGTCATCCAACATAATTCAGACTACAACGGCGGAGATATACGCTGGTTTCAAACCTTCGGAAGTGAAAATGCAGACGAAAATGTCTTTGCAGGCGGAGAACATGCTTGGGACTTGCTATCAAGAGACACACAAATCATTTCTCGCGGACTTTATCTCTTTACAGTAAGAGATTTAGATTCTGGGGAACAATTCAGTTCTAAATTCGTAATAATCAAATAGTCAGATATGAAAAAAGTCCTTACTCTATTGTTGAGCATTGGTCTATTTACCGCAGTAAATGCACAGAGCTTTGTGTCTATAACAGACATTAATTATGTGTCACCTGCCGACCTCCAAAATTGCAATGACACCAGCGCCTACTTAGGTCAAACCGTTAGAACCATTGGTATTGTAGTGACCGACGGAGGACTTTCTGAGGTAGCCTCAGGAAGTGTACAGGGTGGATTGCGTCCATTCATTTTTGTGGTAGACACGGCCAATGGAGGAGCGGCTGGCAATTTTAGTGGAATGGAAGTTATGGGCGTAATTCAAGACGCTCAAGGCAATCTGATTCCGCATCCGAATTTCATTTATGTTGCCCCAGGCGATATTGTTGAAATCATAGGTGTAGTTGGAGAATTCAATGGCAGCAACCAGCTTTCACTGGTAGATGTAAACTCCTTCAATGTATTGTCAACGGCTACAGCGCCAGTTTCTGCTATTGTAAACTTGAGCGACTTGAATGATCCGAACGGAATTAACCAAATTCCAACAGGAGAGGAATTTGAAGGCAGTTATGGAAAGATAGAAAACGTTACCGTCTCTGAGGTTATCTATTTTAACGGAGGAACGAGAGTAAGCTTCAACATTATTGATGGAAATGGCAACCGAATGAACGTTTCAGACCGCTTCATTGCGCAGAAGCTTCCAAGCCATCAGGTCTTAAATGCCAACTCCCCTAATTCAGTTGTAGCGGGTGGAACAGGCACTGGAAATTTTGTGCCTCCTGTCCCTGGAACTTTCTACAATAGCATATCCGGAGTAATTAGACATGATGCCAATGGCTGCACAGGAGATGCGGGTCGAGGATATGAAATCAATCCTTTTCTTGACGCTCATTATGATCTTGGCTTCGCCCCTCCTTATATAGCAAATGTGAGCAGAGACCCTCTTCTTCCAACATCCAACCAAAGTCCGGATGTAACTATGAATATCACAGATTTTGATGGAACAGTAGACAGTGTTTCGTTTTTCTATAGTACCGATCCAAACACAGCTCCAAGTGCCTTTACAGCTGGAAGTATTGCCCTTTCGGCAGGTACTACAGATGAGTATGTTGCCAGTCTTTCGAATTATCCGGATGGAACATTGGTTCGTTATTACATCTATGCTGAAGACAATGATGGCAACGGATCCTATTTTCCTAGCAAGCCACTCAATCAAGTTGAGCCAAACTATGCATACTATACGGTTAGAGACAATGGCTTAATAATTCCAGACATCCAATTCACTCTTGCAACCAATGGCAACTCTCCGTATGTTGGTGAGACCGTTACTATTACGGGTTATGCTACCTCTTCTTCCAAGCCTTACGATATGGGTTATGTGTACATTCAAGACCCCAATTATCAAGAGTGGAGCGGAATAGCATTGGTAGGAACCAATCAATTAAGTGATGTATATCGTGGTGAAGAGGTTACCGTAACAGGCGATGTGGTTGAATCTTTTGGTTTTACTCAAATCAATGTGAGCTCAATAACTCGTACCGGTAACGTTATGGAGGTTGTTCCTGTTAGTGTAGATCCTTCCGATAGTGCGGCGTATGCCAATGGAAGTATAGAGAAGTACGAAGGAATGCTCATTAAAGCAGAGATTCCAGGTCAGAAAATCTGGATTAACAATACCAATCTTGGGTTTGGTGATTACTCCATTTCTGAATCTGCCACAGCACCTTTACGTCGCTCTATGCGCGTTTTGGCAGGAAGACAAAGCACTACTTCTTTTTCTTCGCTCTATGTTTCTGTTGTTTCAGATACTGCCTTGCGTTCTGTTAATGGTTTCATGGAGGTTCCCGCCATTGCCACTTCGGATACCATGAATATGGATGCCCTTGTTGGAATATTTACCTATGGTTTTAGCAACTACCGTTTACAGCCAAGAAACAACGATGACTTTATAGGTTTAAACGTCCCTTTAGATACTACCAATCTACCCACCTCTCCTTTCATTGGGTTGGAGAATGAAAAGGAACTTTTAAATGTTTCTGTGTATCCAAATCCGAATACTGGAGTATTCTACCTTCAATTGAATTCAGAAAATCAGGTTTTAGATTATCAGCTTGTTGATTTTCAAGGAAGAGTTCTAACTACTGGAACACTTGATTCATTCTCTAACAAAATCAGCACTCAGGGTCTATCCAATGGTTTGTATTTTTTACAGATGACAGATACTCAAAGAGGATTTACGGCAGTTGAAAAGGTAATTATTCGCAAATAATGAAAAGATCGGGTGCCTATATTGTTTTTTCTGCTCTGCTTTTATTTGTCGGCATCTTTGGCTGTACAAAAACGGGTGAGCTTTTGCCCAATGAGGCACCCGATACTTTTATTTCTATAGATTCTATTTCGTTGGTTGGAGATAACCGACTGAATAGCAGAGTTCAACTATCTTGGTTTGGTACAGATAAAGATGGATGGATTGAAGGTTTTGAAATTTCACTAGACAATACTAGCTGGACCTTCACTCAATCTCAAGACAGTCTTTTTCAATTTTCATTGCCTGCAGGTGCAGATACAGTAGACATAGAACTGTGGATACGCGCCATAGACAATCAAGGAGAAGTGGATAGAAATCCGGCATTCTTGAGAATCCCTCTTAAAAACACACCACCAGATGTTCAGTTTGAAGAGAAATCACTACCAGGTGACAGTCTTCGGTCTGTTATTAGCTTTCGTTGGAACTACTCAGACAGAGATGGAAATGAAAGCGTAACCAAGGCTTATCTGAAACTAAATTCTGGAGCATGGCAAGAAATTGATCGCAATCAACGGCTGATTTCCTTAGTGCTAGACCC
>CALCFH010000119.1 GCA_937900215.1 uncultured Cryomorphaceae bacterium | reverse complement strand
GTTCTTTCTGGCTTTTATAGGTCTCAAGCATCACCTTATAGTCTCCACTTATTCGCAATTCTGGTACATTGCGTGCATTTAAACTGAGCTCCAGCTCTCCATCTTTAATTGAAATAACAAAATCTGGTGTTATCGCCTGAGTAATGTGTTTGCCTTGCGAGCTAACGCTATTGCCTGGTTTTGGATTTAGCTGTGTGATAATCGAGATTGCCTCTTTCATATCTTCTTGGCTTATCTGCAGCCGTTCCATAATTTTCTCGAAGTGCCGTTTTGAAAATTCGTCGAAGTATTTCGACAGTATTTTCATCGTAAGATCATTATAGAAATTTGCTGGGCGTCTTTGCATTTGCAATTCCAAGCACTCTTGAAGACTACGTGCTCCTATTCCAGCAGGATCTAGTCCTTGCACTACCTTTAATGCCTTTTCTAAGCTCTCTTCATCGGTAAATATATTGGCAGAAAAGGCCAAATCATCTACTATAGAAGTTAGATTTCGGCGAATATATCCATCTTCCTCCATGCTACCGACGAGGTATTCAGCAAGTTGAAATTCAACCTCTGATAGGCGTCTCATTCTGAGTTGATCTAGTACACTTTCATAAAAAGTCTGTCCGCCTGAAACAGGAACGCGAGCATCTTCATCGTCCGGACTGTAGTTGTTTGCTTGAAGGCGGTACTCTGGAATTTCATCGTCGCTCAGATACTCATCAATGTTGATGTCTTCCGCTTCAATAACTTGAGAATCTCCTTCTTCTTGCTCATTTGATACAAGTGATTCTTCCTCATATCCATCTTCTCCCTCTTCCAAGGCAGGGTTCTCTTCCAACTCCTCTTTTATTCTTTCCTCCAATGCCTGTGTAGGCAATTGAATAAGCTTCATCAGCTGTATTTGCTGAGGACTAAGCTTCTGAGAAAGTTTTTGTGAAAGGCGTTGTTTTAACATAATTCTATTTTAAAACTCCGCGTTTCCAGGAGTTCTTGGAAATGGAATTACATCTCTGATGTTTGACATTCCGGTAACAAACTGAACCAATCTTTCAAATCCAAGTCCAAATCCGCTGTGTTTACACGCTCCGAATCGGCGGGTGTCTAGGTACCACCATAAACTCTCTTCCGGAATATCCATGGCTTTCATTTTGGCTTGAAGTTTATCCAAGCGCTCTTCGCGTTGGCTGCCGCCAATTATTTCTCCAATGCCTGGGAAGAGAACATCCATGGCTCGCACAGTTTTTCCGTCTTCATTCTGGCGCATATAAAAGGCCTTAATGTCAGCGGGATAATCGTATAAAATTACCGGACAGTTGAAGTGTTTTTCTACTAAGAATCGCTCGTGCTCAGATTGCAAATCGGCACCCCAGTCTTCAATAATGTACTTAAACTTCTTTTTCTTGTTCGGCTTACTTTCTTTTAAAATTTCAATGGCCTCTGTATAGCTCACTCGCTTAAACGGATTGCTTAAAACAAAATTCAATTTTTCAACTAAGCTCATATCACTGCGTTGATCTTGAGGCTTCGACTTTTCTTCTTCCTCCAATCTCTTTTCAAGCAGTGCCAAATCGTCGGGAGCGTGTTCTATTACGTAGCGAAGCAGATATTTTATAAAATCTTCTGCCAAATCCATATTGTCATCCAGCTCATAAAAAGCCATTTCTGGCTCAATCATCCAAAACTCAGCAAGGTGCCTACTGGTATTGCTGTTTTCTGCCCTAAAGGTTGGTCCAAACGTATACACTTTAGAAAGCCCCATAGCGAACAATTCTCCTTCAAGCTGACCCGAAACGGTCAGATTGGTCATTCTGCCAAAAAAATCTTGAGAATAGTCTATTTGGCCCTCTGCTGTTTTTGGACTATTCAGAGGATTTAAAGTAGAGACCGCAAACATTTCTCCTGCACCCTCGGCATCAGAGGCTGTAATAATGGGCGTATGCACGTAGAAAAAACCCTTATCGTTAAAGTATTTATTTACTGCAAACGCCAAGTGATGTCTCAATCTAAAAACAGCTCCGAAGGTTTGTGTACGCGGCCTAAGGTGGGCCAACTCACGCATGAATTCAAGGGAGTGCTTTTTGGGCTGTAGAGGATATTTATCTGCGTCTGCCTCTCCTAAAACCTCCAATTGCCTAACGTGCAGCTCAACCTCCTGCCCTTTCGCTGGAGAAGATTGCACATCGCCCATTACACTAATGCATGCGCCCGTGTTTAATTTTCTGAGCAATTCAGCCGGAAAATTAGAAGCCTCAATAACGGCTTGAAGTGTTTGAGGAACCGTTCCATCCGACAGAGTAATGAAGCGATCGTTTCTAAAAGTGCGTATCCAAGCATTCACCCTTACCTCGCTCCCAATTGGGGTGCGACTTAAAACCTCTTTAATTGTGCTGTTGTTCTTCATTTCTATAATCCTGATTAAATCAAGATTTACAAAGGTGCGATTTTTGATGGATGCGGAAAACTTCCAGGCCTTACATAATTTTAAGAAATTCTTATCCAAAAAAAAGCAGTCATTTTACTTGGATGTTTAAATTGAATAAAAGGCATTACATCTGCCCCAATTTTATTATTGACTGAATATCAGATTCTTGAAAGCTCGTATAGACCACTGCTTCCTATAAATACTACTCGAAAAATATTTATTGGAAACGATTTGTGTTTCCGCAGTTTCCGTTTATACATTTGCAGCCTCAATGGAAAACGTCAACCCAGCCAATTCAGATTTGCTTCAAGGAGCCATAGATCTATTTCAGCGCCTAGGAGTGAAGAATGTTACCATGGATGAAATTGCGCGCAATCTTGGAATTTCCAAGAAAACCATATATAAGCAGGTTTGCAACAAAGCCGCTTTGGTAGACCAATGCTGTCTTTTTACGCTTGATTCCATTTCTAGTCGCATTGAAGAATTCAGCCTCCAGTCTAAAAACGCCATAGAAGAACTTTACTCCATAGACAGCTTTATGCGCTCGAAGATTAAGAAGCAGATGCATATGGTTGAATTTCAAATCAGTAAATACTACCCAAAAGCGTATCAAAAGCTTTCGGAAAAGCGCAAAATACTTATTCTTCATTTTCAGGAGAGCAACCTCCATCGCGGAATAAATGAAGGTCTATATAGAAAAGAGATTCAGGTAGATATGGTTGCGCAGTTGTATTACAGCAAGACCCTTTCGCTCATGCAATTTTTCCATGAATTGGAATCGCCTGAAAAGATGGAATTACTAATGGACGAAGCTTTGAAATACCACATTCGTGGCATTGCTTCTAAAAAAGGAATTGAATACTTAGAAAACAGAATTTTAGATCCACAAACCAATGAAAGCCTCTTACCTACTTAGTTTCATTGCACTATTTGGCATTTACAATGCCAATGCACAACGCACTTTTAGTCTGGCTGACGCCTTCCGTTATGCCGATAAAAACAGCTATTTGCTTGAAACCAGCGAATTAGAAATTGAAAAAGCGCGCAAACAAATCCAAGAAATAACGGCCATTGGCTTGCCCCAAATCAGCGCCGGTGCCGACTACAATTACAGTCCGCAAATTCCACAGCAACCTGTGCCGGCTATTTTCTTTGATCCCAATGCGCCAGAAGGCGAATTTATTACCGTTGGTTTTGGAGTAGCACACAGCAGCACCGCCTCGGTGACCCTAAATCAGCTCATTTTTGACGGAACCTATCTTTTAGCTCGACAGGGTTCTATTCTATTTAAGGAAATAAAGCAAGACGAGTTAACCAAGAGCAGAGCCGACGTTCGAGACGCGGTTGCAAAATCGTATTTCAATGTTCAACTGGCCGTAGAGGCTCAGAAAGTCTTGGAAGACAATATTGAGAGTTTGAGCAAAAACCTAAGGGATGTAAAAGCACTGTATGAAAGTGGATTTGTAGAAGAGCAAGATGCCGAGCAGTTAGAATATCTAGTGAACGGTTTAAAGTTGGATGTAGACAATGCAAAGAGAAATAAGATTCTAGCTGAAAAGGTTTTCAAATTCACCATAGGAATGCCCATTGATACCAGTGTGGTATTGACCCAGAGTTTAGAAGATTTATATTTTCAGAATGTTGAAGGACAATCTATCACTTCACAAGCCTTTGATCTCAGTCGACATATAGAGTTTCAACTGATAGAGAATCAAGAACTTGGCGCCAGTTTACAGCTCAAGCGTACCCAATGGGCCTATGCACCCACCATCAATGGTTTTGTAACGCATAGCCAATCGAATTACAACGATGCCAATTTTAACTTAGTTGATTTCAATTCATACTGGATACCCGCTACAATAATGGGCTTCTCAGTAAATCTACCGCTCTTTACAAGTATGGCTCGTCCGGCAAGGGTAGCCCAAGCGCGCATAGATCTAGAAGAGGTTCAAATTGCAAAAGAGCAGGTAGGAGAATCGCTTTTATTGGAATACGAGCAAGCCAAATCAGATTATATCTATGCTCTTGAACGCGTTCAGAACGAAAATCGAAACAAAGAAATCACCAAGAGAATCCGAGACAAAACCTTAATCAAATTCGGCGAAGGAATTTCGTCCAGCCTTGAGGTTACCCAAGCTCAAAATCAATATTTAAACACAGAATCGAACTTCTTATCTGCTGCACTCAGCCTGTTAAATGCAAAATCGCGCCTCGACAAGGTGCTTGGAAATTACAATACCCTTTGATCTACACTCAACTCATGAAAAAAATAGCCGCCATCCTTCTTCTTTCTACAGCCATTGCTTGCAACCAAGCTGCAGACACAGATCTTGTAAGACTTACCAAAGACAAAGATTCGCTTACCAGCTTAAAAGACGACATCAATTCCAAACTACAGGATATTGAAGAGAAGTTAGCCAAGTTAGATACAACGCGCAAGTTGAGTCTAGTAACCACGCTTCCCGCTACAAAAGACACTTTTAACCACTTTGTTTCGGTACTAGGGGAGGTTAAAACAGACCAAAACATTCTACTCTATCCTGAGCTTTCTGGTTTAATTAGAAGCATTGAAGTAAGTGTTGGACAGAATGTACAGAAAGGTCAGGTATTGGCCCGATTGGATAGTGAAGTTCTTCAAAACAGTATTAACGAAATAAAGGTACAGACCGAGCTTGCCAAGACCGTATACGACAAGCGGGCCAAGTTATGGGAGCAAAAAATTGGTTCTGAGATCGAATTTCTTCAATCGAAATCCAATTATGAAGGCCTGATTTCTCGATTGGCCTCACTTGAAAGTCAGCAAGCGATGAGTGTTGTTCGCGCTCCATTCTCAGGAACCATAGATGAGATTTCAGCCAAAGTGGGTGAAATGGCCATGCCTCAAATTCCATTGATGCGCATCTTATCGCTCGACAAAGTATACCTAGAGGCCGACATTCCTGAATCGTACTTATCTACTCTTAAAAAGGGCACAGCCGTAGAGGTGGAGTTCGCTCAAATAGGAGTAAAGCGCAGTAGTTCAATCAGTCAGGTTAGTAATTTCATCAAGGCAGAAAACAGAACTTTTAGAATACGCATAGATATGAGCGCATCCAAAGATGTTTTAAAGCCCAACTTAATGGCCAATATTCATATAGTAGACTACACTAACCCAGCGGCTATTTCCATCCCCAACCACGTTATCCAACAAAGTCCAGACGGAAGAAGCTTTGTGTACATTTTCGAAACATCGGCAGCCGCTTCCGAAGGCATTGTAAACAAGAAGTATGTAGAAATAGGATACAGTTTCGATGGAAGAACCGAAGTAACAATGGGTTTGGAAGGTAACGAGTTGATTATAGACAAAGGCGCACGCAGTGTAACAGACAAACAGAAAGTTCAACATAGCATTTAATCAGCGCTTAGCATGAAACAAAATACAGAACAAAAACACAACAAGGAGTTCAAGCTATCCAGCTTGGCGGTAGACAATAAAACTACCATCATTGTTGCCACCTTTTTAATATTCATAGCAGGGCTGATGGCCTACCGCAGCATGCCTGCGGAGGCTTTCCCTGAAATTGTAACACCTGAGATTTATGTGGGCACACCCTATCCGGGGAACAGTCCGCTCGACATAGAAAAGCTCATCACTCGTCCGCTTGAAAAAGAAATCAATGGTATCACTGGCATAGACGAAATCAAGTCTACCAGTGTTCAAGGTTACAGTACAATCCAAGTAAAGTTCAACTTTGACGTTTCTCCATCCGAGGCATTGCGGAAGGTAAAAGACAAGGTAGATATTGCCAAGACTGATCCGGACTTTCCAAAAGATCTTCCAGCCGATCCGAATATCTTCGAGATGAACTTCGCGGAACTGGTTCCGATTCTGAACATCAACCTTTCAGGCGATTTCACGCCGGAACAACTGAATGAGTATGCTGAATTCTTAGAAGATGAAATTGAAGCTCTCCCAGAGATTTCGAAAGTAGACATACGCGGAATTGACGATAAGGAGATGCGCATTCAGCTGAATGACAAAAAGATGCAAGCTATGGAGCTCAGCTTCGATGATATTGCCAATGCCATTCGGAGCGAGAATGTTTCCATTTCTGGTGGCGATCTTCTTGTAGACGGATACCGTAGAAATGTGCGCATCAATGGTGAATTTGGATCAACCGAAGATGTGGGAAACGTAATAGTGAAGCATGAAAATGCCGATGTGGTTTACCTCAAAGACATAGCGACCATTGCCTTTGCTGAAGTAGAAAAGGAAAGTTATGCACGCGAATACACCAAGCCCGTAGTTATGGTAGATGTTGTAAAGCGCGCTGGAGAAAATCTCATAAATGCTTCCGCCAAAATTCAAGACATCCTGACCAAAGCGAAGAAAAATAGATTCCCAAGAAATCTAGAAGTAAGTGTAACCAACGACCAAAGCGATCAGACTAGAAATCAACTTGCTGAACTTGAAAACTCCATCATTTTTGGAGTAATTCTGGTTGTAATTGTATTGATGTTTTTCTTAGGATTGAGAAACGCCCTATTTGTTGGTATTGCCATTCCAATGTCTATGCTTCTTTCCTTTAGTCTACTATCGGCAATGGATGTTACCCTCAATACCATGGTGCTTTTTTCATTGGTATTGGCCTTGGGTATGTTGGTAGACAATGGCATTGTAACGGTAGAAAATATCTATCGCTTAATGCAAGAAGGCATGAATCCGATAGATGCAGCTAAGCGCGGTGTTGGAGAGGTAGCCGTCGCCATTATTGCTTCTACAGCTACTACTGTGGCTGCTTTCATCCCCCTCGCCTTCTGGCCTGGTTTAATGGGAGAATTCATGAAATATCTTCCCATAACGCTTATCATCGTTCTCAGTTCTTCTCTCTTTGTGGCTTTGGTAATCAATCCGGTGTTGGCTTCTATCTATATGAAAGTTACCGAAGAAGCACCCAATAAGAGAAAGTTGTACACCAGAGCTATACTTTTTGCAGTGGTTGGTTTTCTGCTTATCGCTCTTGGATTAACTGTTTACCCTCCCATTCTTTGGCTTGGAAACTTATTGGTCATTATTGCTCTAATTATTCCAATTAACTTCCATTTTCTAACCCCAGCCATAGAGCGCTTTCAAACGCGATTTATTCCAAAATTGGAAGTCATTTATGAGAAAACCCTCCTCTTCGCATTGCGCGGATCCAATCCAGTGCGATTCTTTGTAGGTGCCTTTTTCATGCTTTTTCTATCTTTTGCATTGGTAGGTCTTTTTCCACCTAAAACCTTGTTCTTCCCTGAGAACCAGCCCAATCTAGCCAACGTTTACATTGAGTTGCCCATTGGTTCGGATATAAAACAAACCAATGAAATTACCAAAAACATTGAAAGTCAGGTTCTTGAAACTATCAAGAAGTATGAGATCGAGGAGAATGGAGTGCGCAAGAACTATATGGTAAAGTCTGTGATTGCGCAGGTTGGAGAAGGAACTTCAGATCCAAACCAGGGCCCTTCCATGGCTCAAACTCCGAATAAAGCCAAAATTGCCGTTTCTTTTGTAGAGTTCAAATACAGAAATGGCACTGAAAGCCAACAGGTTCTAAATGAAATTCGCGAGAGCATTCAAGACTATCCCGGTATTCTTGTTTCGGTTGCCAAAGATGAGCAAGGCCCTCCCGCTGGTCCGCCTATTAATATTGAGGTGCGCGGAGAAGACTACGACAAGCTTTTGGTTGAGGCTGAAAATGTGCGAAAGTATATTGAAGAAGCTGGCATAGGCGGTATTGAGGAATTGAAACTAGACGTTGAGCAAGGGAAACCTGAAATGCCAATAGCGATTGATCGCTCAAAGGCCCGAACCTTGGGAGTATCCACTGCATCTATTGGCGATGCATTGAGAACGGCTCTTTTTGGTAGAGAGGTTTCTACCTACAAAGAAGGAGAAGACGACTATCCCATTAACATGCGATTGGATGAAAGCTCCCGCTACAATGCAGAGGCGCTTATGAATCAGAGAATTACATTCAGAGACCCTGCTACTGGAAGAATTAAACAAGTTCCTATCTCCTCGGTAGCTGACTACAGTCGCACTTCAACTTTTAGTTCGGTAAAAAGAGCTGAATTAAAAAGGGTAATTACCATCAGTTCAAATGTGTTGGCCAATTACAATCCGACCGAAACTGTGGATGCCATTAAAAAGAGGATGGATGATTATTCTCTCCCAACCGATGTTTCCATTGCCTATACCGGACAACAGGAAGAACAAGCTGAGCAGATGGCATTTTTATCCTCTGCACTGCTGGTTGCCGTCTTTATGATCTTCATAATTATGGTTATGCAGTTCAACTCTTCAAGTACTCCCTTCATAATCATGACTGCCGTACTCTTGAGTTTCATGGGTGTTTTCTTAGGTCTAGTGATATTCAGGATGGAGTTTGTAATTATGATGACCATGATTGGAATTATTTCCTTGGCTGGAATTGTAGTGAACAACGCCATTGTACTAATAGATTATACCAATCTTATTATGGCACGCAAAAAAGCAGAACTCGAACTATTGCCAAGCGAAAGATTGTCTGTAAAAGATGTTGCCGATTGCATTACTGAGGCCGGAAAAACACGATTGCGGCCGGTTCTTCTAACTGCCATTACTACTGTGCTTGGTTTGGTGCCGTTGGCCATTGGATTAAACATAGATTTTGGCACTCTACTTACAGAGTACGATCCGAATATTTATGTGGGTGGAGACAATGTGATTTTCTGGGGCCCAATGTCATGGACTATAATATTTGGTCTAACCGTTGCCACTTTCTTAACCCTTATTGTCACACCTGTTATGTACTTGTTAATGAATAGGTTTAAACTCTACTTAGGCAGAGCTGTTGTAAAATAATGATCTGAAAGAGAGGGGTGTAAAAGCCCCACTCTTTTTTACTAGACACCGTAGTACTTTTGTGCAATGCAAGACCCCCCTGCTCGTACAGAGTTGCTTTCTATAGAAGCACTTCGTGCCTTTTCTTTAGATGAACTTCAGCTTCTGGCAGAAAGAATTCGAACCCATCTTTCTTCCCTCAATCCGGGTAAAAAAGCACATCTGTATTCGAGTCTCGCTACAGTTGAATTAAGCATTTGCCTTCATTACTCATTCAATAGTCCACATGATAAAATTGTGTGGGATGTAGGTCATCAAGCTTATGTACACAAGTGGTTAACAGGAAGGGCTCATTTGCTTAAAAATATGCGAAACTTAGGCGGAATTAGTGGCTTCCCGAAACGCGATGAAAGTGTATTTGATGCCTACGGTACCGGGCACTCTAGCACTTCCATCTCAGCGATCGGCGGTATGGCCCAAGCCGATCACATACGGGGCATACAGAATCGGTCTTATATTGCTTTTATTGGGGATGGAGCACTTACAGGTGGTCAGAGTTTTGAAGCACTCAATCATTTGGGCGCGATGGGACTTCCCATCCTCATTGTTTTCAACGACAACGATAGAAGTTTAGATAAAAACGTTGGTGCCCTTTTTACCAACAAATCCTATGCAGATTACTTCAGGTCTTTAGGCTGGAAGTATCAAGGTCCTTTTGACGGGCATCATATTCCTTCCATTATTGAGGAGTTTGGCAAGGCTAAGGAAAAATCGGAGCCCACTGTTCTCCACTTTAAAACGGAACACCCCGGGAATCGGAATAGCCCTTCCATCCAACCAAAAAAAGAAGGCGTTCTTTCTTTTTCTGAAGTGTTTGGCTCCACCATGCATTCCATGGCAGAAGAGAATGTAGAATTTGCCGTGTGTAGTCCGGCTATGATAGAGCCTGCCTACTTAAAGGCCTTTAACGAAAAGTATCCTGCGCGTTGTTTCGACACTGGAATTACAGAACAACATGCTGTAAGTTTTGCAGCTGGCATGGCCAGCCAAGGCCTCAGAGTTTTTTGTCACCTGTATTCAACCTTCAGCCAAAGAGCTGTAGATCAGATTATTCATGATGTTGCCCTTCAAAATCTTCCAGTTTGTTTTGTGCTAGACCGAGCAGGAATTACGGGAGAAGATGGGCCTACTCATCACGGATTGTTTGATGTCTCTCTCTTTCATGGAGTTCCCAATTTGAAGATTTGGGATGTAGCCAACGGAAGTAGTTTGATCCATCTTTTAAGATCTTGCGTGAATGAGGAAGGCGCTATCCTTATCCGAATTCCAAAATCCAATACAAATTTGGATGATAAAGAGGGTGATAAACCATTTTTTATAGTAAATAATGCGGAAAGTAAACTCGGTGTTCTTTGTTTAGGACATACCCTAGAATGGGTAGATTTACCCGCATTCTCAAAGTATAATCAAGCGGTAGTGCAATGCCTAAAACCCTTGGCAACAAATGATGTTTCAGAGTTTATACAATCGCTAGATGCAGTTTGGGTAGTAGAAGATGGAATGAGGATAGGTGGATTATATCAGCAGCTTACAGACTTAAAAGAGCAAAACGGATGGCCAACCAAGCTGTTTAGTGTTTCTATCAATGACCATTTTGTAGAGCATGGTTCGTTAAAAACGCTTTTGGCCAAAGAGGGTATAGACGGACAAAGCATTCTAGAGCAGATGATTGAATATGAATTGCGGTCCCCTAGAATTGAATAAAAAAGACAAGCCCTGCTTTTGTTTGGAACACAAAAGCAGGACTTGTAAAAAAGTATAGGCCAATAAGACGACTTACAATTGGGCCATCTTCAAGCACATATCGGCCAAACGAGCAGAATATCCTGCTTCATTATCATACCATCCAACCACTTTTAGCATATTCCCATTGGCGCTGGTAAGGTCGGCGTCAAAAATATTGGAATAGGTACTCCCAACAATATCTGCACTTACTAT
>CALCFH010000118.1 GCA_937900215.1 uncultured Cryomorphaceae bacterium | reverse complement strand
GTAGATATTATAGGAGGGTGCTGCGGAACAAGCCCTGAACACATTTTAAGTATAAAGCAGTTGGCAGACTCAGTAGGAAAAAAGAGAAATCAGAATGAAGAAAAGGAGAGGGCCCTATGATCGATCAAAATAGATCCTCAACCCCAAGAGACATCCTTCCCCTTCGACTGTCTGGTTTGGAACCTTTGGTAATTGATGCGCATTCGAACTTTGTGAATGTTGGCGAGCGTTGCAATGTAACAGGCTCGAGAAAGTTTCTCAGACTCATTCAAGAGTCTAAGATGGAAGAGGCAGTGGAGGTGGCTCGCGAGCAGGTGGAGAACGGTGCCCAAATCTTAGATGTAAATATGGATGAGGGAATGATTGATGGCAAAGAGGCCATGGTTCAATTCCTCAATCTGATTATGGCCGAGCCAGATATTGCCAAAATCCCGGTTATGGTTGATTCCTCCAAGTGGGAAATTATTGAAGCCGGATTAAAGTGCCTTCAAGGAAAAGGGGTTGTGAACAGCTTGAGCATGAAGGAGGGCGAAGAAGCCTTTATCAGTCAAGCCACCAAGGTTAAGCACTATGGTGCAGCGCTCATAGTGATGGCTTTTGATGAAAAAGGGCAAGCAGATAGCTACGAAAGACGAATTGAGATTTGTGCAAGGGCATACAAAATTTTAACAGAAAAGGTAAAATTCCCACCCCAAGACATCATCTTCGATCCAAATATTTTTCCAGTAGGTACTGGGATGGAAGAGCATAAATTGAACGCCCTCGATTTTTTCCGCGCTACGGCTTGGATTAAGGCCAACTTGCCTCATGCAAGAGTGAGTGGCGGTGTTTCCAATGTGTCTTTTTCATTTAGGGGCAATCAGCAAGTTCGAGAGGCAATGCACGCTTCCTTTCTATATCATGGCATTCAGAACGGAATGGATATGGGCATTGTTAATCCGTCTCTTCTGGAGGTATATGAAGAGGTAGATCCTCTTTTAATGTCTAAGGTAGAGGATGTTATTCTCAATCGGAAAGAAGATGCAACCGAAGAATTGCTCTCTTTTGCAGCCCAGTTGGGTGGAAGAGAAAAGAAGGAGGTAAAAGAAGCTGAATGGCGCAATTATGAGGTTCAAGAAAGATTAAAGCATGCATTAGTAAAGGGAATTGCCGATTTTGTAGAAGAAGATACCGAAGAGGCGCGCTTGCTTCTTTCCAATCCGTTGGAAGTTATTGAGGGTCCATTAATGGCCGGAATGAATGTGGTAGGCGATTTATTTGGTTCAGGTAAAATGTTTCTTCCGCAGGTGGTTAAGTCGGCACGAGTAATGAAAAAGGCCGTTGCTTATTTGCAACCTTACTTAGAGGCACAAAAGGTGAAAGGAAAGCCCAGCGGCGCAGGTAAAATATTGATGGCCACAGTAAAAGGAGATGTACACGATATCGGAAAAAACATTGTGGGTGTTGTATTGGCTTGCAACAACTACGAGATTATTGATCTTGGAGTAATGGTTCCGGCAGAGAGAATCTTGCAAATAGCCAAAGAAGAACAAGTAGATATTATTGGCTTAAGCGGACTGATTACACCTTCCTTAGACGAAATGGTTTTTGTTGCCAAGGAAATGAAACGCCAAGGCTTCACCATTCCGCTTCTCATTGGCGGTGCTACAACGTCCAAAGCACATACTGCAGTGAAGCTTCAGCCCAATTACGATGAAGGAGTGGTGCACGTAAATGATGCATCTAGAGCTGTAACAGTGGCCGGACAATTATTGGCGAAAGAGAGCAAAACGGGCTATTTAAACGAGATCAATGCAGAGTATGAAAGAGTACGTGTGGGTTATTCTACTAAACAACAAAAAGAGAGGTATGTAAGCCTTGAAAGAGCCAGAAAGATGCGCTTTCCTTGGATTGAATCAGAGGCGGCCATCTCAAAGCCAACTTTCTTGGGAAACAAAACCGTTGAAGTTGATATTGCCACCTTGAGGCCTTTTATTGATTGGTCTCCTTTTTTCTTAGCCTGGGAGTTGTACGGCCGTTTTCCAAAAATCTTAGAAGATGAGGTGGTTGGAGTGGAGGCATCCAAACTCTTTAACGATGCCAATCAGATGCTCGATAATTGGGTGGCGCAAGCCACCATAAAAGCGAAAGGCGTATTTGGATTGTACAAGGCTTTTGCGGATCAGGATGATACCATTCATGTGCTCGATGAAAATGCTCAAGAGCTTTGTCGCTTTCTTAGTTTGCGGCAGCAGAAAGAACTTCCTCCGGGCCAGTTTTATAAGTCTCTTTCAGACTTTATAGCTCCAGAAAGCGCTCAAGTAGAAGATTATATCGGGGCCTTTACCGTTACAGCGGGTATTGGATTAGAGCCGATTGTACAGGAGTTTGAAAGAAATCACGATGATTATTCATCCATCTTGGCAAAAGCCTTGACCGACCGCCTTGCAGAGGCCTTTGCTGAATATCTGCACAAAGAAGTGCGAACGAAATTTTGGGGATACGCCAAAGATGAGAATTTAGAAAATGACGAATTAATAAAAGAAAGATATCAAGGCATCCGACCCGCTCCGGGTTATCCTGCTTGCCCAGATCACTTAGAGAAGAAGACCCTCTTTGATTTGTTGAAGGTGGAGCAAGAAATTGGAGCAGTATTGACCGAAAGTATGGCCATGTATCCCACTGCTTCTGTAAGTGGATACTATTTTGCGCATCCAAAATCGGCCTATTTCGCATTGGGTAAGATGGATGTAGACCAACTTCAGAATTACGTAAAAAGACGAAATATTAGCGAAGAGGCGGCCGTTCGTTGGCTTGCCCCAAATTTGAAATCAACCGAATGAAAGTAATAGATCATATCCGCAACGCAAAGGGGAAGACCTTATTCAGTTTTGAAATCCTTCCACCTTTAAAAGGTCAAAATATTCATAATATTTATGAAACCATTGACAATCTTCTGGAGTTTGAGCCCGCCTTTATTGATGTAACCTCTCATCGAGAAGAGTTTGTACTCAAGAAAAGAGAAAATGGATTACTGGAGCAAGTAACTACCCGAAAACGACCCGGAACAGTGGGTATTTGTGCGGGAATACAGTATAAATACAAAATTGATACAGTGCCGCATATCATCTGTGGTGGATTTACCAAAGAGGAAACAGAGTATGCCTTAATTGATCTCAATTTTTTGGGAATAGACAATGTTCTTGTCTTGAGAGGAGATGCGATTCGAAGTGAAGGAGTCTTCCGCCCAGAGCCCAATGGCCATTCGTATGCGATTGATTTGCTGAAGCAAGTTTCTGAACTCAATAAAGGGAAGTACTTACATGAAGATGTTGAAAATGAACAGCATACCGATTTCTGCATTGGAGTAGCGGCCTATCCAGAAAAACACTACGAAGCACCCAATCTGAAAACCGATTTACACTATCTAAAAGAAAAGGTGAATGCGGGGGCAGAATATATTGTTACTCAAATGTTTTTCGACAATAAAAAATACTTTGATTTTGTAGAAAAATGCAGAGACAGTGGCATTGATGTTCCTATTATTCCCGGACTGAAGCCTTTGGCAACTACCAAGCAATTGAGTGGTATTCCGCACTTCTTTCACATCGATTTTCCAGATGAACTAGCTGATGCAGCTTTAAAATGCAAAGACAATACAGAGGTCCGAAGTTTGGGTATAGAATGGTGTATTCAGCAGAGTAAAGAGCTAGTGGCTGCAGGTGTACCAGCACTACATTTCTATTCTATGGGCAAGTCGGAAGCTATTAAAGAAGTGGCTAAGGCCGTTTTATAGCGAAAAATAAATCCCCGTGAGAGCGGGGATTTTTTCATTTTGTTGATTTATGGAAGAATGAGCTTATGGGCAATGCCATCCAACATAAGCAAATAGATTCCAGAACGCAGGTCTAAACTGGATATTTGAAAAGAACCTACAGATGGAATTACGTTTCCATTCGATAAAATCTTTCCCGTTAAATCCATTAATCTCCAATCCATCGGACGATTGATGTTTGACAGAAGAATATAATCCTCTCCAACCGCTACGGAAGCTTGATTTGCTTCTTCCAAGCCCACGCCGCTGGCTACTCCTAAAGCAGCTTGACTGGCTTGAGTGAAACTAAATCCATCGTAAATCTCCTGGCCAGACACTGGATCGTACACATAGTAGCGTGGAGTTCCAGACATAAAATAATCTCTGCTGGCATCTATAAATGTGAAAACATCTTGCCAGCCATGGGTTGAAATCCAGGTGTTAGTCTGATTGCAGTTGGGTGTTGCGCCGGCATTAAAGGCGAAAGTCATGGCTCCCCATACGCGTACCTGCGGATTGTTGCTCGCCCAC
>CALCFH010000117.1 GCA_937900215.1 uncultured Cryomorphaceae bacterium | reverse complement strand
CTGTTCAAACAGTATGCAGTTAGGAGACGGCTTCAATTGGTCTAGTATTTTGGCTTGATCTTTAAAAATCTGCTGATTCATACTGCCCGCCAAGACCAATTTAAAAGGAGGGTCTTCGATTTCTAAATAGGCTTGAATGAGTTTGATTTGATTTTTTCTCTCCGAAAGAGTGCCAACACAGAGAGCATAATTCCCATCCACCAAAGGAGCTGAAGTGCTAGATAACTGAGCATATTCTGGTATGCCGTTGTACAAAATTGAAATTTTGTGATCGGGTACATTGTAGTGGTTGCCTATTTCGCTTTTTGAAAATGCACTGACTGTAAGGATGTGTTTAGATGATTTAATGATTCTTGGGATCATAAAGTGATACCATTTTTGAAAGCGATCAGAAAACCACGATGGATGAATCTTAAAGGCCAGGTCGTGCAAACAAATGATGGAGTTTCGATAAAATATAGGCGCACTATTTCCGAGGTTTAGCAAAAGTGGAGATCCCAATAACCTAAGATAGGCTGGCAAAACCATTTGTTCCCAAATCTGGCCGTTTATCGGAATTGAAAAAATAGAAAGTGAACGGATGGCTCTGCTCTCTTTTCTTTCCATGCTTAGAACAACTGTATTTGGATTTAATACTATTAACGCCCGAGCAAGCTCAGTGGCAAAGCGCTGAACGCCAGTTGTATTTTGACTTAAATAGCGTCCGTTTATGAAAATGCGACCTTTATTCAGAGACCAAGTTGAGTATAAAAAGAAGGAGCTAAAAAATGCGTACGCGAAAATTCCATCTTGACGAGCGAGTATATTTTCAGTTAGAAAACTCATTGAAAAAAGAACAACAAAGGCTAAATGAAGGGTATTTCTATTGAAATAAGCTATAAAAAATTGAATCAAAAGAGAGACAATAAACACAAGAAACGGAATGATTCCAACCGAAAGCCAGAGTTGTAAGTACTGATTGTGCGTATTGAAGTTTCGCTTTAAAGCCAAGGGGTAGCCATTGTCTTTGTATTTCTTGTTCAGTTCTTTTTGTGCATCACCTATGCCCGTTCCAAAAAAAGGATTTTCGCCAATGATTTCAAGGCTAGACTTGTAAATTCCCTTGCGCAGGCTGTCTGGATTTTGTTGTTCTACCCCCGTTTCAGTAATTGCCAACATAAAGCTTGAAACTCTTTCGTTAAGCGGACGAATGGCGAGTATTAAAAAAAGAGCAATGGAAAGAAAAACCACCAATCGAACTAGGATGGCTTTTGGCCTTAATCCCTGAAGAAGGATTATCATTAAAGCAATGAATAAGGCAGACAAAATCATTTTAGAACTCGCCAGTATGAGTCCTGCTAAAAGAATGACAAGTAGGACAATCCGATTGACTCTCTTCCAAAAAGGGAGGTTTTCCTTTTTCAATTCGAATACTAGGGAGAGAAATCCCAAAGCCGAGAGCAATGAAAAGTATGTTGGGTGAAGGCCTGTTGTGTTTTCTAAATGAGTGCGAATAACGTAATAGGCGTCTTGAGACGCAATAGCTTTTGTAAAAGTAGATTGGTAGAACATAGACCCAATGCCGTATAGGCTTAACAGGGCCATAACAAGGCTGAAAAAAGGCATGGTTTTTTGAACTGACCCTTGAGTTAGAGTAGATTTATTGAAATACAACAACCACGGTAAAATCATCAATAATAATGTCCGCTCTACATACAAATAGCCTTCATTAAAGTCAGCACTGTAAAATAGACTAATGGGATAAAAGAAAAAGGGAAAGGATAGGAGCAAAGGCAGCCAAATGCCTTTGAGTTCAGTCTTGGGCTTGGCGAGAAACAACAGCACAACTTGAGCAACAAGAAAAGCTACTCCAAGCATTCCTTTAAAAGAAAGCTCTATAAAAAGGGGGTAAGAGCAAAAAAGGTAGAATGAATATTGGCTAAGATGTAGACTGCCTGGATTTTTTCTCACTCAAACACTTTTTGATGAAATCTAGCACCTCACTATTAAACCTATCTAAGCTAAAGCGCTCTGCATTTTGGCGAATGAGCTCTGCAGAATAATGCATTTCAAAAACGGTTTCAAATGAATGAATGGCATTAATAAGAGATTCAGTGCTCTGTTCACTAAAAAGGACACCCGTTTTGGAATCTATTAAAATCTCAGAAGCTCCACCTTCTCCAAAAGCAATTACGGGCGTGCCGCAGGCTTGGGCTTCAACTAAGGTTATTCCAAAGTCTTCCTTTCCTGCAAAAACAAAAGCTTTTGCTTTTCTCATATAGCGGTGAAAGTCTTCAAAGGCCAAATGAGAAAGTACTTGAATGTTGGGACCTGCCATTTTTTCGATAAGGCTCTTGCGGTTTCCATCTCCAATGAGGATGAGCTTTTTGTCGGGCATCTTATTAAAGGCCTCCACTACTAATTCTACTTTTTTGTAACAAACAAATCTCGAAGCACTTACGTAGTAGTCTTCTTTGGTCTTTTCAATCTGAAACTTTTCAATTTCAACGGGAGGATAGATGACATGCGCATCTCTTCCATAAAAGTCTCTAATCCGCTGACGAGTGAATTTAGAGTTAGAAATATAATAATCTACATTCTTAGAAACTCTAGCATCCCATTTTCTG
>CALCFH010000116.1 GCA_937900215.1 uncultured Cryomorphaceae bacterium | reverse complement strand
AGTCGTTCTGCTAAGAAAGTGAAAGAAAAGGCCAATCTTTTTGAGTCGGATAGTATTCTACGTATCGCCATTTTACTCCCCTTTTCTTCATACGATACCGATTCGATCAAGGCTGCTGACTTGCAAAATTCTGCATCAGGAAAGATGAAGCTTAGAGCAGCGGCATTTTACGCTGGTGTTTTATTGGCAAAAGACAGCCTTGATAGGGCTGGAATTCCCTACGAAGTAAAGGTGTTTGACACGAGAAATGAAAGAGCCAAATTGAAGGAAATTGCAAACGATTCCTTTTTAATCAAAGCAAAATTTACGATCGGTCCATTTTATGGAGACAATGTGAGCTACTTCTCTGAATTGATGAAATATCGGAATCCTGAATTGAAAATTGTATCCCCCTTGAGTTCTCAATTGAAAATCAATGGGGCAAAGAATGTTTGTGATTTAATGCCAAATGAGCAAGGCAGCGTAGTTCTATTAACCCAGTTTATAAAAAAGAATCATTCAGATTCAAGAATTGTACTCCTCGCGCCAGAATCTAATGACGGAAAAGAATTGTACAATGCCTTTATCGCAGAGCTAGAAGCGGTTCATCCTGATGCGGAAGTTCTGAAGGTAGCTCTCAGAAAAGATGGGAAATCCTTGCCTAAGGATAGTGTAATTGCAGCAAAATCTTCAGAAAGAAGAACAGTATTCGTTTCCTTCGGGAAGAGCACTTTGTATTTGTCAGATTTGGTGCGAAATCTGCAAGGCTTCAATACAAATGATATAGTATTAATGACAGCCTTTGAATGGATAGAGATTCCAATGGTTGAACTCAAGCAGCTCAATCGTCTTCAACTCGTTAGTCCAAGGAAATTTTATATTAATACCAAAGAAAACAGAGTGGGTAGGTTCAATGCTGAATACGCCGAAGTATATGGCAAGTTGCCAGATTTATTCGGTTACCAAGGGTGGGATAGCATGATGTATTTAGAGTATGTTTCGCATTCTGAATCCGAAGAAGAAATAAAGCCTTATGATGGTCTTCAAAGTGAAATATCATTAAAGGAATGTGTGGAAGGAGGATTTATAAACGAATCACTTCAACTCGTTCAACTGAAGAATCTGAACTGGCAAAAGATTGCCATTAATCGTTAATGGCCCAGCGCGCTTTAATTGGAAGGTCAAAAGAGTTTTCGGAATCTCTTAGTAGCTGAAAATAAGCACTCACTCCAACCATTGCTGCATTGTCTGTGCAGTAGCGAATGGGTGGAATGAAAACTTCCCATGCATGCTGTTGTTTCATGCGTTCAAGCTCAGAGCGCAATAAACTATTGGCCGAAACTCCACCGGCAATGGCTATTTGTTTTATACCCGTTTTTTTACTGGCATATTGTAGTTTTTTCATTAATGTATCTACTATTGATTTTTGTGCTGAAGCGGCAAAATCAGATGCATTCTCATTCAGGAAATTTGGCATGGCTTCTTTCTCTTTTTGAAGCCGATATAGAAAAGATGTTTTTAATCCACTAAAACTAAAGTTGTAGTCTGGTATTTTAGGTTTGGCAAACTCAAAAGCACTGGCGTTTCCACCTTTTGCAATTTTCTCTATTTCGGGTCCACCCGGATAAGAAAGCCCGAGCATCTTCGCCAGTTTATCAAAAGCTTCTCCCGCCGCATCGTCGATGGTCTCTCCTAAGACTAAAAAGTTGAAATGCGATTCAACCTTAATGAGTTGAGTATGTCCACCAGAAACGGTTAAACACAAAAAAGGAAAGGCTGGAGGGTGGGCATGAACACCCTCAATAAAATGGGCAAGAATATGTGCTCTCATGTGATTTACAGCAACATATGGCTTGTTTAAGGCAATGGCAAGCCCTCGTCCAAAAGAACCACCTACCAGCAAACTACCCAA
>CALCFH010000115.1 GCA_937900215.1 uncultured Cryomorphaceae bacterium | reverse complement strand
TTTAGTGTTTGGTTGGGGGTGGATGCGTTGGCAGGGAAGTATCCAACGATGACACCTTATTGCTTTACTGCAAATAATCCTGTGATGTTGGTTGATCCAGATGGAAGATGGATACCAGGTTTAGATGATGAAGGAAATGTTACATTAACTATGGAAAAAGGGGATAGTTTCGAAACTTTTAAAGCGTTCTTTGAAAACTCTACAGAAAATAGTAGTGAGGACGTTTTAAAATGTGCGTATGACTCTAGAAATGATGATGGAGTAGTAAATTTATCTGTTGAAGTTGGAGGTGTTTTTGCAGAGATGAAAACCGCGTTTAATGATGCAAAAGCTGCCGGCTATCCTTCTACGCAAGGGCTATTAGCAGGAACGGAAAGTGGGAAGGGACAAAATTACAATTGTTGGGGGTCGTGTATAGCTTTAAATGAAGGCAGAAAATTAGAAGGTAGTGGTCCTGGTACTGGAGTAGGAATTAGTTTCGGGAGTGAGTTTGACGAGAAGCTCAAAAGTGATTATTCTTCAACAACTATTGACAAGGCTGTAGTTGGTAGAACTGTTTTAAGATATGCTGATAGAAAAACGAATAGTAGTGCAAATGGACATGGTGCTGTTTTTATGGGAACTGATCGTAGTGGCAATGAATATGTCTTTTCTAAAAATGGATGGTTAGTAACACCTGGCATATTCCGGAAAAGTTATGTAGACAAAATTTATAATGGCAATACAGTAAGAGGGTTAAATGCGGGAGATAGCGGCTATTACAGCAAAAAAAGGCTATGAAAAACGAAGTAATATTATTTTCTTTTTTAATGATTATGTCGTTCTGTAATAGCAAGGATAGAGAATTGACATTGAATTTTATAGTTTCTTCAAATGATACCGTAACTATTTATTTGAATGAGATAGAGATTGTAGATAGTCATAATATTGCTCTTGTTAATAAAGAGAAATTAAATGCTATTAAGGAGGTCAAGATAATAGAGGTGTTTCTAATAAATGATATTGGTGACAAAAAAGTTGTTGCGTTACAGAACATATTGTCATCGAGTCTTCCAGAAAGTGAATTTCACATATTATCAAGTGGAAATAGGGAAGTAAAGATTTTTAAGAATAATCAAATAGGATGTAGTAAAGAGCTAATGAAAAAGTTAAATCCACTTCAATAACTATGATTAAAGAAAGTCCCGAAAGTTATTGCCGATTTTTTTTTAGAGCTCTGAACGGCTCTAAAAATTTCGGAATAACTTTCTGCTAAGTTCAAGCGGCGTTTCGTTTTTCATAGGATCTTCCATCACGTAAACAAACACAAATTCGCTTCACTAATTTGTTTCTAGTATCAAAAGCGTCCTAAAGGATTAAAGTGGAGGGAAATGATTAAAGATGGGGGTAACTAGTTGCATTTTTCAGACAGATTAAAAGTAAATAACTTGAAAGAATAAGAAAGTGTGATGCCTTCACTTACATCAAATGCAAAGACTTCCTACCAGCCAAATCCGACCACTTCATTGCGAGAGATTTATTTAAGAATACATGAAGGTAAGAGTTATGATCAGGCACATTCTGAATCAGGAGGTACAGGCGAAATGAGCTATTTTATTGTTGATTAATATGAGATACTTACTGTTAATTCTTTTTAAACTTTACGTGATAAGCAATAGCTTAGGTCAAGTTTCATTTGTCACTATAGATATTTCAATTGAATCTTCATTTGTAAGAACAAAGCAGAGCATTATTCAAACGCTCAAAATTCGGAATACTTCGGATAAATATGTATATATTTTGTTAGATTCAACGAAAGTTCTTACCGCTTCTGGAACATTTCGATGTACTGATACTAACTTTTATCAAACACATGTTGGAACTATCAAAGCATTGAATTTCAATCGCTACCCAAGCCAAGTACTAGAATACTTTATTCTATCTCCGAATGATACCGTTAAAATTGTCTCTAAATTAGAAGCTGCTGAAGCTAAAGAAACTATAGATATTTGGGATTTTAACATCGATTATGTAGTATCGAAATCCAAGAAGAAAAAGTATACTAATTCTTCATACGAAAAGAGTATGGTGAGGTTTTCTGTGTATGGCATGAGGTTATTTTTAGATTAAATCTGAACAGTTAAACAGGGATCAACGAATATTTACATGAAGAAGGATGAATTAGGCAAAGCTTCCAAAATTTAGCTTTAGAGCATGACAAACCACCACCCCGATTATCTAGGCCACAATGAATACATCCCAGCCAAATCCGGCCGCCCCTACCAGTACTTCCACTACAGCGGCTTCGGCGAAGTGCTTGTACAGCGCGATGCCAACTACGGCAGCTTCCAAACGAGCTATACTTTTAATGCCAAGGAGTTTGACCAGGAGACGAGTTTTGGGTACTATGGAGCTCGGTATTACAATCCCACTTTTAGTGTTTGGTTGGGGGTGGATGAAGGTCTGAACTGTGATGCGTATGATTAAGTGATAGACTATGATTAAGGAAGGGTATAA
>CALCFH010000114.1 GCA_937900215.1 uncultured Cryomorphaceae bacterium | reverse complement strand
TTTACCACATCTGCTGCAGTAGGCAGTTCTACTTATGTGATGGGAAAGGATCATGGTGATGAAAATATGCGTGTAGCCCAAAGGGAAAATTCAGTGATTTTCCTTGAAGATAATTTTGAAGAAAATTACGAAGGATTTGATCCTTCCAAGCCAGAAACCTACATAGGTCTAACACTTTATCAAAATCACTTTCAAAGTCAAAGTATCACTTTAGCCCAGTATGTTCAAGATGAATTTAGAGAACGAGTAGGCAGAAAAGACAGAGGTGTTAAACAACAACCACTTTGGGTCACAAGTCGTGCAGCCATGCCCGCTATTCTTATTGAATTGGGCTTTTTAACCAACTCTAAAGAAGAAGACTTTTTAAATAGTCTTGCCGGTAAAAAGCAAATGGCAGAGGCCATTTACCGTGCTGTAGAGCAATTTAAAAATGAAAACGATAAGATAGATGATTCAAGAGAGAACAAAGGAAATAAGTCCACTGAAAAGGTGGTCAATGGTTCTTCTAACAAACCAAAAGAGAAATTAGAAAGCGAGCTAAAACCAAAAGAGAAGGTAGAAGGCCAAGTAAGTCCAAAAGATCTTGTAAAGGAAATACCTGAAAATCCTGCAATACCTTTAGCCGAAAGTAAATTGAGCGTAGATTTCCGAGTACAAATTAAAACCAGTGCTAAAAAATTAGCTCTTGATTCTAAAACGGAATTCAAATCTATCGCAGGAAAAGTAGACTTTTACTCTGATGCTGGAAGTTTTAAATATACATATGGAAGCTACAAAAGCTATACTGACGCTCAAAAAGCAGCAATTGAAATGAGGCGTTTGGGGTTTGAAGGTGCTTTTGTTATTGCTTTTAAAGAAGGACAACGAATAGATATCAATGATGCTAGAAAATTGTCCAATTAAATTGAAGTATAATTGTCTTTGTTCTAAATTGAAAACCATTGTCTAGACAAATCCGTGCGGGCCTTGTAGCAATCTTAGCATTTGCCATGCTTTACTGGGGAATTAACTTCCTGAAAGGGAAAAATCTTTTTAATTCTCAAACCCTAGTCTATTCAATCTATGAAAGGGTAGATGGCCTCACCCCTGCTCGTCCGGTTACAATCAATGGATTTCAGATAGGTCAGGTAAATAGAATTTACTTCCATCCGAACAAGGATGGCCGTCTAATCGTTGAGATGTCTATAAATACAGATTTTACCATTCCAAAATCAAGTATTGCGAGAATCAATAGTACAAGTCTCATGGGCGACAAATCGGTTGAACTTATTCTGGCCAACGACTACTCAAATATTCTTGAGGATGGAGATACGCTCAACTCGGAAATAATGCTAAGTCTCACGGAAGAGGTAAATCGTCAAGTACTTCCTTTAAAGCAAAAAGCAGAGAGTTTGATCGGAAGTATAGATACCGCTATGACCCTTGTTACTAGCTTTTTAAATGATCAAACCCGAAATAACTTCATAGCCACTTTCGCTAGTGTAAGACGCAGTTTTGAAACACTCGAAAATACTACCAAGGAAATAGATTTACTGGTTACCGACAATAGAGTGAATCTCACACGTCTTATTGAAAACATTACCAGTATTTCAAAGGGATTAAAAGACAATGAATCTAACTTAAGTGCCATTATTGCCAATGCTGAGTCTATTTCAGATACCATAGCAAAAGCCAATATTGGCGAAACTTTGCGTTCTTTAAATACTGCCTTATCTCAATCAGAAGAGATTTTTAAGAAAGTAAATGACGGCACAGGTACCGCAGGAAAACTGATCAACGATCCAAAATTATACGACGATATGGCCAAAGCTGCAGAGCAACTCAATTTGCTTTTATTGGATGTGAAGTACAATCCGAATAGATACATTCATTTCTCCGTATTTGGGAGTTCGAAAGAATACGATAAAGAAGAAATGGATAAGATTATTGAACAGGAATTGAAAAGTAAATAATAGAAATATCGCACTAGATATGCAATGGATTGACAATATTGTTTTCACAGTAATTCTGGTCGCCGCAGCTCTTTTATTCATGAAGAATGCCGGAAAGATTAGAAGAAATATTCTTTTAGGTAAGGACCTAAACAGGAGTGATAGAAAAGGAGAACGATGGGCATTGATGACTAAGATTGCATTAGGTCAATCCAAAATGGTTGTAAAGCCTGTTGCCGGATTTTTCCATATCCTTATTTATGTTGGCTTTGTATTAATCAATATTGAAGTTCTCGAGATCCTTATAGACGGAATTTTTGGCACGCACAGAGTTTTTTCATCTCTTTTGGGCGGATTGTATACAGTTGCAATAAACTTCTTTGAACTTCTTGCTTTAGGAGTTATTGTAGCCTGTGTTGTATTCTTAGCTCGAAGAGTGGTTCTTAAAGTAAAGCGATTCCATGCTCCTGAAATGAAGGGCTGGGCCACTACTGATGCTCAAAACATTCTCTACATAGAACTGGCCTTGATGTTCGCTCTCTTATTGATGAATGCCGTAGAGTCTAATTTCGAAAATGAATCCGTTGGTCCTTTTATTATAAGCGGAATGATTGCTCCTGCTTTTAGTGGTTTAGAGCAAAGCAGCTTACATCTCTTGGAACGTTCGTTTTGGTGGGTACATATACTGGGTATCTTGGCTTTCTTAAATTACCTTCCTTACTCTAAGCACTTTCATATATTCTTGTCCTTCCCCAATGTTTGGTACGCCAATTTGGACCCAAAAGGCCAATTCAGTAATATGGCTTCTGTAACGGAAGAAGTTAAAAAAATGATGGATCCGAATGCAGACCCTTATGCTGCCCCAGATCCAAACGCAGCTCCCCCTGATCGTTTTGGTGCTAAAGATGTGAGGGACCTTAATTGGGTTCAACTGATGAACGCATATTCATGTACAGAATGCGGTCGTTGCACATCAGAATGTCCTGCTAATCAAACTGGTAAGCTCCTTTCTCCCAGAAAAATTATGATGGATACTCGAGATCGATTGGACGAAGTTGGGAAAGTCATAGATCGTGAAGGAAGCTTTGTAGAAGATGGAAGAAGCTTGTTAGATACTTTTATAAGTCGCGAAGAATTATGGGCATGTACTACCTGCAATGCTTGTGTACAGGCTTGTCCAATTGGTATTGATC
>CALCFH010000113.1 GCA_937900215.1 uncultured Cryomorphaceae bacterium | reverse complement strand
CGCCTCTACTGGGTTCGGGACCGATACAAACCGGGCCGTATTACTAGACAATAAAGGCAACACCAAGGATACATTACTCGTTACTAAAAGTGAATTGGCCATTCAAATTTTAGATGCCATAGAAAACCTTTGGAATGAATAGATTACTCTTTTTCTTGGCTCTTTTGCCATTTACTACCCAAGCACAAGAACTCATTTCTACAGTTCAAGTGTTGAGTCCTAACGTACAGAATACCAGCAAACAAGTTTTCACAAGTTTAGAAAGTGGGTTGCGTGAATTCATTAATACCACGCAATGGACAAGGGAAAAGTACACTCAAGACGAGAGAATCGAGTGCACTTTTGTGCTAAATATTGTTGAGCAAGTAAGTGTGGGACAGTTCAAGGCAACCCTTCAAGTGCAGTATTCCAGACCCGTTTTTAATTCCTCCTATAAAAGCCCTATTTTAAATGTCATAGATAAGAGTGTTAATTTCACCTATTTAGAGAATGATCGATTGGAGTTTATAGAAAACACTCACGTTTCTAACCTTACCTCAGTTATTGCTTTTTATGCACATGTCATTATCGGTATGGATCATGATAGTTTTGAGAATGGAAGTGGCGAGTCTTATTATGTTAAAGCACAAAACATTGTTATTAATGCTCAAAACGATCCTCTTGGGGCAGGTTGGCAAAATTCAAGCGGTAATACCAATAGATTCTGGCTTGCAGATAATTTGGTAAGTCCGGCTTTCAAAAATCTAAAAGACTGCTACTATATTTATCACAAAGAGGGATTAGATCAAATGTATAATCCGGAACAGCATCAACTTGCAAAAGACAATATAGCCAAGGCCATTGCTAATCTTAGAGTAGTGCATCAAAAGCGGCCGAATTCATATCTCATGAATGTGTTTTTTGATGCGAAATCTAGAGAATTGGTTTCCATTTTTGAAGATGGTCCTGAAGTGGACCTATCAAATATGAAAACCACGCTTTCATTGGTTGATGCCAACAATGCAGATTTGTACAGAGATTTAGGAAATCCCAAATAAATGCTGTCGAAGCTCTTTATCCAAAACTATGCTCTTATTGATTCATTGGAGCTCGAATTTGAAAAAGGATTTACGGTTTTAACAGGAGAAACCGGAGCTGGTAAGTCACTCTTAATAGGCGCTTTGCATTTAGTTTTGGGACAAAGAGCAGACTTAAGTGTTGTTAAGAACAAGGAAGAGAAGTTAGTTGTAGAAGCGGAGTTTTCTTTTGATGACGATGAATTTAAATCGTCTTTTGTAGAGCGTGATTGGGATTATTCTAATCCATGCATTATTCGGAGAGAAATCCATCCAAACGGACGCTCCCGCGCCTTTGTGAATGATAGTCCAGCACTGATTGATGATTTAAAAAGTCTTTCAAGCATGTGGATAGATATTCATTCCCAACATGATCAAATGTTGGTGTTTGAACCTCATTTTCAATTATCGATATTAGATTTATTGGGTAATACTAAAACTGAATTAGAACTATATCAATCGGCATACAAAGAATATCGGAATACTTTAAAGACCATCAGAGATCTAGAATCACTGGGAGATGAAAGAGTATTGGATTCAGAATATCAAGCCTATTTACTCACAGAACTCGATGAAGCCCAACTCCAAAAAGGAGAATACGCAGAGCTTGAAGAAACCATCCATCTTCTCAGTCACTCACAAGAAATTCTCTCTGCCCTTTCTGAAGCTAGAAATTTACTTGAGAACAATGATGTTAGTATTTCAGATTCCATTTCCGAAGCGAGAAGTGCTATTCTAAAGCTCGAAAGAGATGCGCCTAAATTACAGTCCATTAGCGAGAGATTGAAGGCCATTACTTTGGAGATATCGGAAGTATTGAATGATATCAATACCTATTCGGAGAGTATTGATCTAGATCCTAAAAGTTTAGAGCTTGCTGAAAATCGATTGGATCTTTACAATAAGTTTTTATTTAAGCATAAGTCGGTAGATGCCGATTCTTTGATTGGCAGGAGAGAAGAAATTCGCAATTCTTTGGAAAAGCTTGAGCTAAGGGAAGCTAGGCTGAAAGAAATCAAAACACAATTGATAGACCAAGAAGATTTGCTGAATAGTCTGGCTTCCAAATTGAGTGAAGTACGAAAGAGCTCTATTCCGAGCTTAGAAAAGTCAATGAATACTTTGCTATCCAATCTAGATTTGCCTCATGCCCGCCTTGAAATGCGGATGAGTAAAGAAAGCCACTTTTCGCTAACAGGAACCGATACAGCAGAATGGTATTTTACTGCCAATAAAGGGAGCGAATTGCAAATTCTAAAAAAGGTAGCTTCAGGTGGAGAACTATCTAGGGTAATGCTTGCTGTGAAGGCTTTGGCTGGTAAATTCAAAAGAATGCCAACCATTCTTTTTGATGAAATTGATACGGGCGTTTCAGGATCAACAGCCGGTAAAATTGCCAATGTACTTCATTCAATGTCCTCTGGCATGCAAGTTTTTGCCATTACACATTTACCTCAATTGGCTGCCGCAGGCAGTCAACATCTAAAAGTGAGTAAACAAATTTCAGGAGATTTTACTCAAACTCTTGTTCATATATTGGGGCCTTCGGAGAGAATAGATGAAATTGCACGTCAAATGAGCAATACAGAACTAACAGAAGCGGCAAAGGAACAAGCGAAAGCCTTATTGCTTCATTTTGGTAATTCAGTAGATTAGAAATTCAAATACAGCACTAGTATGAACAACTTACTTAAAGGAAAAAAGGGGATTATTTTCGGAGCTCTAGATGAAAACTCCATAGCTTGGAAAGTAGCGCAGAGGGCTCATGAACAGGGAGGTACTTTTGTATTAACCAATGCTCCAATCGCCATGCGAATGGGAGCTCTAAACCAACTCGCAGAGCAAACTGGTTCTCACATCATTCCAGCAGATGCTACTAGCGAAGCAGATTTAAAGGCACTTTTCGAGGGTGCAATGGATAAAATGGGCGGTAAGCTTGATTTTGTGCTTCACTCCATTGGTATGAGTGTGAATGTTCGGAAGGGTAGGCATTATACCGATTTGAATTATGACTGGTTAACAAAAGGCTGGGATGTTTCTGCTGTTTCTTTTCACAAAGTACTTCAGACATCTTGGAAATTAGAAGCGATGAATGATTGGGCAAGTATACTAGGATTGAGCTATATAGCAGCTCAACGTACTTTTCCAGACTACTCAGATATGGCCGATAATAAGGCATATTTAGAGTCTGTTGCCAGAAGTTTTGGATATCATTATGGTGTAAAGAACAAGGTAAGAGTGAATACCATTTCGCAATCGCCAACGCGCACCACTGCGGGAAGTGGAGTAAAAGGTTTTGATGGCTTTATTGACTACGCAGAAAAAATGGCTCCGTTAGGAAATGCAACCGCTGAGGATTGTGCAGATTATTGCATCAGTCTTTTTAGCGACCTTACTCGCAAGGTAACCATGCAGAACCTGTATCATGATGGAGGTTTCAGCAATATTGGAATTAGCGATGCGGTAATGCAGCGCTTCCAAGAAGAAGGTTTGAAATAGAAACCGTGACGATGGCAAATAGAATACACTTCTTCGGCGTACTATTTGCCATTGTCCTTTTGGCTTGTCTTGCCTGCGAAGATGAGAGCATGCCCAAGAAACCGAGTACACCAATCGATGAGATTCCAGGTTCAAGCCTCTATCGAGTCAAAAGTGTTGATGTTTCATTCCTGCCTCAAATTCGCAATTCGTCTTATGTTTTTAAAGATGAAGTGGGCTCTTCAGTAGATGCTTTAGATTACTTCCAAACCAAAGGAATTAATACCATCCGTTTGCGTCTTTGGTATAATCCAAATAACCAACATTGTTCTTGGAGTGAAGTTGTGAATTTTGCAAGTGAAATTCATTCTCGAGGCTTGAAACTTTGGTTAACAGTGCACTATTCAGATACTTGGGCAGATCCAGGCAGTCAATTGGCACCAGCCGCTTGGCAGAATTTGTCTCAAACCGATATGGAAGACAGTGTATTTCACTATACTCAAAGAATAATGCAACATTTGAGGCCAGAATACATTCAAATTGGGAATGAAATAAATCCTGGGTTTCTTTGGCCCGTCGGATATAGATCTTCAACTCAAGCCTTTCATGGCTTATTGAATTCAGGAATCCAAGCGGTTCGATCAAGTGGCAATCCTTCTGAAATTATTATTCACTATGCTGGAGTGGATGGTGCAACATCTTTTTTTAGTGATCTGGATACGCTAGATTTTGATATTATCGGCTTGTCACTTTATCCTTTTTGGCACGGCAAAAGTATTTCTCAGTGGGAGTCGGTTTTAGATGGATTGGTAAGTCAATTCCACAAACCTTGTTTGATTGTCGAAACGGCCTATCCATTTAGTCTTTCTTGGAATGATTGGACGAATAATATAGTAGGAGGTACGCAAGCCCTAATGCCCGAGTATTCGGCCACACCACAAGGACAATTTGAGTTTATGAAAGCAATGAATCAGCTAAGCCTTGATGTTGATTCTTGCGTTGGTTGGTCTTATTGGGCACCGGAATATGTTTCCTTTGATGGAAGTCAATCTCCAAATGGTTCGCCTTGGGAAAACCTATGCTGGTGGGATTTTGAGGGCAATCCGCTTCCAGTATTCGATGTGTTGAATCTAGAATAGAACATCTTTTTCCGACTTTCTAGGCATTACATCAACTTTCTTGAAAAAGAATCTTACTTGATTTTGGCAATGGGGTATCTCTTATGCTCTAATTCATAATACTGAGAATGCTTATAAATAAAGTCAAGGACTCGCTCTGGACTGTTTACGTCATTGGGATTTTCTTTTTTCCATTTTTCAAATTCTAACTTCAGATCAGCATTATTTTTCAATAATTCTATGGCAGTATCTTCAAATACATAAGAAGAAAAGTATTCTTTCTGCTGAAATATGATTGAGAAAAATCCCCATCTCAAATAACTATCAACGGCCTGAGGTTCAAGAGTTGATGCTAAAAAATAACGTGCATTTCCTTCTGTAGGAATCAACCAATCTCCTTTATAAAAGAACCTCTCTTGAATTCTTTCTTCGCTTTCTATATCTCTGATATATAGCCGACCTTCATACAATTGATTAGCAAATTTTTCTTTGTGAAAATAGGTGCTAACGACATTTAGTAGGGTGTCATTTTTTAAGGGAGACATTGCAATTCCATTGGCCTTTAATCGAACTACAACCTCATTATAAGCGGCTGGAAGGATGTAATAGGTGGGAAGCGAAGTGGAATCAATTGTTGTATAATTTGGGTAAAACGGAACAGGAAAGCTTGTTGGTTTATTTCTATGGTATTTAAGCCTTTTGTATTCACCTAATTCACTATTAAGATAGCTATACTCGTAACCATTAAACTGAAGGATTTGAGTTTTAGTGCTATCGAGTTTCCATTGAATGGGTAAATAAGCCTGATTCTTTTCCCATTCATAACTCTCTTTTACTGCAATCGCAATTTCGGACCTATTTTCTGCCGCTTTTTCTAAGAAGCTTTCAAGAAAAGTCAAGGTAGCCAATACCCTTTGATGGTAAGGCTTTAACATATGGGCCTCAGTAATGAAACCTAAACAGTGGAATAGACTGGTGTATCCACTGGCATATCTGGGTGTTTCTAGAAAGGCAGCATAGCCTTCGTTCGGCACGTCTCCATGAACATTTACATAGGGTACCATCTCGAAATTTCTTGCCTTCATTTCTTCATATAAAGCAGGCTCCAATTTATTTTGAAGAAATTGGGCCAAAGGAGGGGCCAATTTGTTATGTTGCGTGCTTATTAATGTCATGGTATATTGATAATCAGCCCCATTAGACGTATGTGTATCAATAAAAAGTTCAGGTTTTAATTGCCTGAAAATAGACTGAAAAGAAAGGCTGTTCTTGGAGTCTGCCTTGATAAAATCTCGATTGAGATCGAGATTTTGGGCATTTCCTCTAAAGCCTTGAATTCTAGGGCCAAGTTGATTTGCTCTTGTATGTGTCCTTTGCTGAATAAGACCTCCAATATTATAAACTGGAATGATGGCTATTACTATTCCCTCTGGTATTTCTTCAGGATTGTCAAGGAGCCTTTGCACCCAAAGACGGCATGCATCCATTCCGCAGCTTTCTCCTGGATGAATTCCATTGTTTACGAATAACACCAACTTATTCTGCCGCAATTCCTCTAAACTTTGATTTTTGTTAAACGACTCTTTCTGCAGGAGAAATAAATGCAAAGATTTTCCCGAATCAGTTGGGCCTTCTTCAAATAACAAAGTATTTGAATGAGACTTTGCGATCTGGCTGTAGAAAGAGATTAAATCTTCATAAACTGGCCCTTCTTCAAGCTTAGCTTGAGAATACACTTCTGTTAAAGAAAGAAAGAAAAGTGTATATAATAGAACTCTCAAAGTGGATGATAAAGTTTTCAATTGAAGTAGATTAAACAGATTGGTTCAGTTGCAATGCCCATTCTTTTAGGTTTTTGGATGTTGCCCTCCAATGAAGCTCAGCACGCGAATAAAATGGAGCACGTTCAAATAAATGCTTCGCAATAAACTCAACTAACTTATCTGGTTCTACATGACTAAGAAGCGGCCTTTCGGTTTTTGAATGTGTTAATCGATTGGCTAATTCTTTTGGATTAGCATGCAAATAAGCTGTTCTTCCGGTCTTCAACATTAGTTCCATATTGTCAAAATAGCAAGGAGTACCTCCACCCGTAGCTATAATTCCATTGAAAATAGTTGAAAGTTCTATTAAAGTATCTCTTTCTACTTTACGAAAAGTAATTTCTCCTTTAGAATTAATCCATTCTGCAGGAGTCATTTCTGTCTTCTTTTCTATGTGTTTGTCGAGATCTATATAGTTGCAATTAAGCTCTTTAGAAAGCTCTTTTGCTAGAGTAGATTTCCCAGACCCCATGTATCCAACAATGTATAATCGATCAAATGGCAGTAGTTTTTCAATCATAACATCAAATCTACTTTGAAATAATGAAAAACGATGTATATTTGCACCCTCAAAACCGATTCCGTAGCTCAGTTGGTAGAGCACGACACTTTTAATGTTGGGGTCCTGGGTTCGAGCCCCAGCGGGATCACTAGAGCATCTGCTCAAAGTTCTTTCATTATCATCAGTTTCAATCCTTAAGTCTCTTAAGACTTATGCATTGAATTTGTATAGTGTGATTTGCGAATTCGCAAGAGTATCTGGCCCAGGTGGTGAAATTGGTAGACATGCCATCTTGAGGGGGTGGTGGCCGTATGGTCGTGCAGGTTCAAGTCCTGTTCTGGGCACTAAATTCTTTTATAAAATGCCGGATGCCAAAGTATTAGTTTCGTATCCTGTACCTTTTTGGCTCCAAAGGTTTTTTCGAATACTTACTTTTATTTCTTCTAACCTAGCAAGTTTCTTCGCTCTAAAAATTTTCTTTAGGCCCATTCCTTTTCCTATTCCCAATAGAGAAGAAAAAATACGCTCAATGGCGGTTTCTTCAGAACTTATTTTGACCTCAAGGAATAAAAAGTTTGATTTTTTTGTTTTTGGAGACAATCCAACCAAAAAATTGTTATTCATTCATGGATGGAGTGGAAGAGGGAGTCAATTTTATTCTCTTATTCAAAGTTTGAGCGAGAAGGGCTTTCAATGTTGTTTCTTTGATGCTCCCGGTCATGGACGAAACAAGGATAATTTTTCGGATTTGACCATCTTTATTGAGACTATTCATCAACTCGACAGAATGTACGGGCCATTTGAACTCATTGTAGGCCACTCACTAGGCGGAATGGCAGCTTTAAATGCTTTTCATAATGGTTTGCTGACTAAAGGGATAATTACCATTTGCAGTCCTTCCTCTATCGAAGGG
>CALCFH010000112.1 GCA_937900215.1 uncultured Cryomorphaceae bacterium | reverse complement strand
GTTGCTTACTTAAAGCACGTTCAACAAGTCCACCCACAGACAGTCCCATGCCTTTGATAGGATTGAGCGTGTCGGCATTTCTGTAAACGTAATTGGTATTTGCATCTATGTATGAACCACTTTCCTCTGTAAAGAGTGTTCCGTTTTCCATTTTCAAGTCTTGAAATTGTGTTCCAAATAGGGCGGAAAGACCATAGGCATAGTTCCATTTTTCCCTTTCTTCCACCATGCGAAAGCCAAGGGATAGAAAAGACTGATTTTGGAAACGAGAAGGACCCAGTTCGAGAGTTTGGCCTGCGTAAGGTGAATTGCCATTGAGAATGAGTGAAAGGGCATCCTTTTGTCCACTTATTCCAAATACACTTTTATAGGAAATACGTATTTCAAAACCTTTAGCCCAATTTCCATAGATGCTGTCGTTTACTTGGCGATAGGCAAATGCAAAAGATTGACGGCTACCAAAGCGTAGATTGTCGTTTGAGGCATCAATCAATTCATTTTTGAAAGATGGAGTTAAGAAATCGGTAGAGACAAAGTCTCTATAATTCTGAATGCTAAAAGAATTGGAACCGATATCCCACAAAACAGAAGACTCTATGCTGCTTTTCACCTGAACGCTATCACCCCATTGAGCGTATAAGAGACCAGGGCTCCAGCAAAGGCCGAGAGCGATTAGAAATAATCTCAATTTATCCTGTATTTAAAATCGCCCACAAGCTGTAGGTCTGTTCCATAATAATCGTACAACCGAATGCGATCAGGTTGACTGGCAGTAGAGTATTTGCCATTGAAAACAAGTCGGTTCGCCTTCTTTAGCCGAGAAATGTTCTCAGGAGTCAGTTCGTATTCAATTCTGCTTACGGTTTCACCCACAGCAACGTTCATACTATTGACAGGAGCCGATTTGATTTGTTGAGGTAGAATAAGAGTATCAAGAGCTTGCCCTAAAGAATCGATTGCAATCAGGGCAATTTCTGCATCCAAAGGCATGCGATTATTGGCGATGAGAGTAAAAGTGCCTTCTATGAGTCTGTTTTCTGGATCGATGTCGAAGTAAGAGAAAGCAGAGGTATCGCTCAAGCTCAGTTTATCTAAGGCCAGATGCAGCGGGATTTCAAGATTTAGCCAAGCCTCTAAAGGTTGATTTCGGTAGGCAAATCCATTGGCATCCGGAAGGCCAGAAGGGTTAATAATGAGTTGAAGGTCATAGATAAGCTGGTCTGGCTGTACCTCAAAGAGTTCGTCGAGATTGCTGTTGGTTTCATCCACACTCCATCTAGAAACAGTTGGAATTGCCTTAGAATTGCTTGCATTGTCTGTGGCTGCCAGCACGCCTAGATTTTGTCCGAGAAGAGTCCAATTCAACTGAGCACTCGTATTGTTTAAAGAATTGCGGGTGCGAACATTCGAGAGATTGAATTGCATTTGTGCTCCCATGGAATTGATGAGTTCCATTTCCAACCGTGCAATTTCAAGGTCGAAGCTTCCGCCTAAAACATCTTCAAAAAGATAAAGAGGAAGCACCTCGTTTTCTACCAATTGGGTGTCTCTTCCTAGCCAACCTTCCACCTTAAAAGGCATTAATCCCTGTATACCTGTAGTAAGGTATACGCTGTCTTCGAGAGAGATAAAGGCCATATTACCCGTAGAGTCTATTCGAGCTTGCAGTTGAGCAAAGAAGGTGTTTGTAACTGTAGGTAGATTATTTATACCATGAAGGTCAACCGTAAAGCCTTTGATATCTCGAGAAGAATTTAAGAGCGAGGTGCCACCTGAGGGGGCGGGGGGAAGTGTTTCTGAAAGCAGAAGAATTTGTCCGTTCTTGGTTGCAGAAGGGATGGCATAATCTAAAAATACTGCTTCATCTACTGTAGAAACGGCCTGCATGTATAGGACGCCAGTATCAACCACAATGGAAGTAAGCTCTAGTCCATTTTGAAAGAGCACTTCCTCAGTGTAATCGATGAGGTTTTGTGCAGGAAAAATGGCGGTGGCTTCGAAGGGTTTTAAATCCCGCACAACTACGTTAAAAGTGAGGAGATCAGAAGTATCTATGGCAACGGCATTGCCATTGCTACCCGGAGACTCTAAGTTGTTGACGCGTGCTAAAAGACTTCCATCTAATTGAGTGTAATTGTTCAATTGTACAGAATCTTTCACAGAGCCATTGGCAGGAATTATCGGAATGTTACCGCTGATAACCAGTGTTCCACTGATTTTATTTTCTAGGCTGTAACTAAAATTAACTAAGTCAATAGGCAGTCCGTTTTCAATGGTAATAACCATCCAACCATCTAAAAGAATCATACTTTGAAACAAGCTACTGGCATCTACATCGTATTGAAATCCACCTGTAGCCGTGATAGCTGGAAGAGGAAGGCTGTTGCCATTATTAAGGATAATCAAATTGCCAAGTGCTCCTTGTCCGGCAGCTATTTGCCCTAAAGAAATAGAATGTTGAACCCTGCGAGTACCGAGATCAAGTGTTTGGAGTTTTGCTGTGTTTTCGAAAGTGGTAGAGAAGGGGTCGACGAGATCATCGAGTTTAAATTCAAAAACCTTTTGTCTTCGAACAAGAGAATACTGTCCTTGGGCGTCAGAGGAGAGTAAGGTATCGCCCGTGATATCTGATAAATCCAGTGTAGACCGAACAATGGGAGTGAGTACGTCAACATCCCAACTCTTTTCGGCAATGTCAGGCGAGCACTGGCTGAAAAAGATCAGAATGAAGATAAAATGAAGTATTCTTTTCATTGCATAAAGATGATAAATATGAACGGATTCTAAGTCGTTGCTTAGATAAACCTTGGGTTCAATTATTAATTCACTACATTGAAGTAGGTTTACCTGCAATATTTATTAATTAAATTGAGAACCTATTACGATTTATGAAGTATTTAACAAAAATAGCACCTCTCATTTTAGTTGGATTAAGTTCTTGTATAGGGGATCTTGATTTCGACAAATTCAATGAGATTAAGCCAGGCCCCAATGTGGCCATACCTATTCTTAAGACGACCATTCGGTTGACTGATTTTGTAAATCAAGATTCAATATTAACGGAAGATCCGGATGGTTTTTTGAGGTTTATTCACGAGCAGGATTCAGTATTCTTTCTAGATGCAAGCGAATTGGTTGAAATTCCAAATCAACCACTTGCAGACAATCTCCCATTGGTCTCCGGCCTTCCGCCCATTAGTTTAGACCTTAGTTTAAACAGTGTTGGAGGGATGAACTTATCTACCTTGAATTTAAACAGAGCTGCTTTCAATTGGTATTTTGAAAATCCAACAAATGAACCCGCCAGTGTTAAGATTTCGTTTGGCAATGCCAACATCAACGGAACAGCCTTTGAGTTTACCATTCAGTCACAAGGGCAAGGAAGGATAGAAGGATTGGATTTTTACAATGATATAAATTTCAATTTATCTCAAAGTCCGGATCCGAATGCACCTCCATTCAACAACTTAAATCTTACGGTAGAACTCCAGGAGCCAGCAACCGTACCCGTTGGAACTCAATACAATTTTGGAATGAGTCTAGACAGTGTGAAGTTCAAGCAAGTAGTGGGCTATTTCGGTCAGAGAATAGTGAATATTCCGGCGAGTAGTTTCGACTTAGACTTAGGAAGTATAGGCGATTTCACTTCGGGCTTTACCCTTACTGATCCGCGATTGACTTTAGAGATAAAGAATGGAATGGGTGTGTCAATGGGCACAACATTAGGATTGGATGGTGTGAATACAGATGGAGATATTCTTCAACTGGTTATGCCTAGTTTTGAGATCATCCAACCCAGTACACCGGGTACGGTTGCAACGAGTTCACTTACTTTAAATAATCAAAATTCGAATGTGATTGCATTCATAGATGGCCTGCCCACCACCATGATTATTTCAGGAGATGTATCGTTGAATCCGAATAATTTGGGAACTACCACGAACTTTCTGTCTACTTCTGATCGATTCTTTGGAAACTTAATCGTAGACCTTCCCTTAGAGATAAAAACATCCAGACTCAGCTTCGATGATATTTTGGATGTAGACTTATTTGAAAGTGAAGATGCAGTTGAATTCTTTGAATTGGATATTGTATCGGAAAACGGATTTCCATTGGACGTGGAAATAGTGCTGTTTTTCTTAGACCCAATGGGATCGCCCATCGACAGTGTCTTATTTCCATTCGCTCAAGCGGCTCCAGTAGATGGCAATGGAAGGGTTCAGAGTCCGCGGAATACCAATTCTACTATAAGTCTGAGCCAAGAGACTATAAAGCGAATGATTCGATCAAAGCAATGGAGATTGGAAGGAAGGTTGGCTACCACCGACAATGGAACAGTGCCTGTTAAGTTTTATTCTGATTATGAATTGAATGTTCAGTTAGGTGCAAGAACTCGAGTAATTATTACAGAGCTATGAGGAACACTAAAACACTACTTATTCTCTTCGTTCTATTTTGTACATCGTTGAGTGTTCAAGCTCAGGCACCTCTCAGTTTGTATGGAATGAAGAAAATTCCGCAGTCGAGTTTGCTTAATCCAGCGCATCGTTCAGAGTCTAGCTTCTTTATTGGAGTTCCGCTCTTGAGTAGCATTGGACTTCAGTTTCACAACAGTGGTTTTGCACTAGAAGAATTGATAGGAAAGGATGTCGATGACCCCAATGTAGCCATTCGTGAGATTGCAGCAGGCCTAGACAATGAGGATATCCTGAGATTCAATTTAAGAACTGAATTGCTCTTTATTGGATTTGAAGTAGGCAAAGAAGGTTTCTTAACATTGGGAGCGGATGTGAATCAAGTTCTCAATTTTAATTATCCAGCTGATTTGGTTCGCTTTGCATTTCCAACGGCCACTGAATTTACGAGTACCAATATTGACTTAAGTGGAACCCATTATGGGGCAATGGCCTATTCTCAATTGCACCTCGGTTATCAACATACATTCCTAGATCGTAAA
>CALCFH010000111.1 GCA_937900215.1 uncultured Cryomorphaceae bacterium | reverse complement strand
TCAACGCAAAATGCATCCACCTCAACCCAACAGGCTCTGAAGTCAACGCAAAATGGGCACTCCTCAACCCAACAGGCTCTGAAGTCAACACAAAATGCATCCACCTCAACCCAACATACTCTCAAGTCAACGCAAAATGCATCCACCTCAACCCAACATACTCTGAAGTCAACGCAAAATGTGTCCACCTCAACCCGACATGCTCTGAAGTCAACGCAAAATGCTCTGAAGTGAGCTCAACACCACTTTAAGCCAATAAAAAACTGGAATTCTGCATCCGTCTACGATCTTGAATGGCTTCCTGCTTGACTATCTCCTTTTCACTACGAAATGCACTGATGTAAAAATAGTTACACTACGGCGGCATTCATGCATCCATTCTGTACTCCACTCCATCGATGTCCGTAAAAGGAGCCCTTGAGAGCATACCAACGGAATGGCAGATAATTAGCTTGTAAAGAGACAAGGCAGAAATAAATGCAACTAAGCTCAGGCCAAAGGATGCCTTTACAAAAATCAAAGGACCAGAAAGACCAACTCTCTTAGTTAGAACTGAGTATAAACTACTCTTCTATATGAATCCAGTAGCTTCCTCCGTGTCTTTCAACTCCTTCTAGGTTCTCATGCTCCCAAAGCGGACCGAGTTGTTTGGAAAGAGTCTCGTCTTGCGAGACAAAGTAATTGGGGAATGCGGTAGCATAGCGATTGGGATTGGCAAGCAAATACATGGCCAAACCATATTGTTCTGAATAAAACCGATCACACATAAAATCAGGATAGTCAAAAGGCAGATAGATGTCATGCAAATGCACCCATACCCCTTTTTTAAGGCGCGGCAAGACCTCCATAAAAAAGACCATGGCATCTGAATTGGGTAAGATGCGGTGCGAATTATCAATGAAGAGTATATCGCCCTCCTCCAACATATCGGGTAAATTAAGCGTGCTATTCTCAAAGGGCATGCGCAATACCTTATGTGCTAAGGCATCAATCTCTGCTCTAGGCTGTGGATCTATAGAAATTATTTCAGTAGACAGCGCATGATCTTGAACCGCCTTATACGCCACTTTGGTAGAGTTGCCCGAGCCTACCTCTACGTATTTCTTCGGTTTACACTCTGCAATAAAAGTGTAAATCATGGCTATGTCTAGTCCGGGCAGGAATCCATTGTTCCACACTGCCCTTTTACTGTCTTGCTCTTGACTTGCCTTTCGAATGGTCCACAAAGCCTCCTTGTGGGCAAGTGCTTTGTCAATCCATCCTGCATACTGCCCTCTTCTTACTTCGATGAGAGACAATAGCTCAGCATGCGGCGCAAGGCCATGTCCATATCTCGGCTTGAAATCTACTTTGTATTCAAGAAAGAGATTCTGAAATCGGGGACTGAGAAAACGGTAAAGGCTTTTGAGCATGGTTTAACTTAATTCGGCTTCGAAGATAAAGTGAAGTTTGATTTATCAGCTAAACACATTGCCCTTCCATCCGTCCAAGCCCTTGTATTTCGTCCTTAAACTCAGCCCTAGCGAGCTGTCATTCGTCCCAAATCGAGCTACTCGCCCCAATTTCACTGCATTCATCACTGTTTTCGTCAAGCACAAAAAAGCCCCCCTAGTTTTGGTCTCATCAAATCACAAACGCCATGAAATCTATTCTCCTTTTTTCTCTTTACCTGCACATTGCCGCAGGCACATTAAGTCTTATCACAGGTCCATTGGCCTTATTTGCAACCAAAGGTGGGGAGCGTCATATTCTAATAGGCAAGGTCTTCTTCTACTCGATGACCCTTGTCTTTTTCTCTGCCCTGTTCAATGCCATTGTTAAGGAAATGACCTTTCTAACCATGATGGCTGTATTCAGTTATTACAACATACTCGCCGGCATACGAGCACTTTACCTTAGAAGAGGAGTGCAGCAAGGTTGGCTGGATGTTCTATTGCACGGAACCACTATTGTGGTTATGGGCAGCTTTCTTCTCTTTGGTGCAAGACAATTCAGTATGGGCCACTACCCCATTGGCTTCCTAAGCTTCTTCTTCGGATTGATCGGAGTATCCAATGCCCACAGTTACATAAAAGTGCTGCGCATTAAGGAGCCCAGACTGAGAAGAAGTCGCCTTTTGCTCTCCCATATCTCTGGTTTAACAGGCGGATTCATAGCCTCTATCACAGCCTTTTCAGTACAAACCATGGGATTTATGCCCAATGTACTCCAATGGCTTTGGCCTACCTTTGTCTTCGTTCCTGTGATATTGTATTGGAAACGGAAAACAAAGCTTCCAGAAACCACCTAAAACATGCGCTTGATTGCTCTGATTCTTTCGAATCTAAAATCCAACCAAAAAGGCCTCATTTTAATTCTAAGTTTCTTCTCAAGCCAGTTATTCGGACAACTAGAAACCAAAGAAAACGCCTTAGTCTGGATCAAAGCTCAAGCCATCATCCCCTTGTCTAGTCAATCTAAACTAACAGTATTTACAGAGTTGAGGGAATTCGTTTTCCCAACCAAAATCAATCATATTCTCATTCCCTGTGCAGACTACAACTACGATATCAACGACCAATGGAACCTCGGAGCGGGAAGTCTTTACTTCTTCGCCGCCAATCCTCTCGACCCCTTCGAAGAAACAGAAGAGTTCTTGCATGAATTCAGAACCCATCTGGAAGCCTCCCTAAAAGTTCCGATTGAAGTCAACACCATCCACCAGCGAATAAAGCTTGAGCAAAGATGGCTTGAGAGAGAACCCGAAAATCTATTTCTCCTTAGACTGAGATACAGACTCGAATACCGTCAAGCCTTTTTTTCGAGAAACAATACAACGGTGCAATGGGTTGCAAGCTTTGAACCTATGTGGCAATACGAAAATGCACACCATCACATACAGTTCGACCAGATCCGCAGCGCACTCTTGCTCAGAGGAAAGACAGGAGAGCGATTCACTTGGGAAGTAGGCGCAATGCATTGGTTTCAACAAACGCCCACTGCAGAGCTTTACTTCAGTCAGTACATCCTTAAAACCGCTATTGGATATAATTTTAAACTCAAAAACAAAACAAAATCATGAACAAGTTTATCTTAACCACAGCCTCTATAGTAATGGGCTTAGCCCTTCAAGCTCAAGAGCTAAAAGTAGAATTCAAAGGCCTTAAAGTGGCAGAAGGCAAGCTCTATGTTGCCGTAGTAGACGCCAACAACAAAGAGATCCGAGCCGAGGTAATTGAAGTAACCGACAAAACGGTATCGTTTAATTTCGGAACGGTAGAGGCCGAAACAATAGGCATTCGAGTGTACCACGATGCCAACTCAAACGGAAAAATGGATACCGGTTTCATGGGCATACCCACCGAAACCTATGGCTTTTCTAAAGATGCACGTGGCACCTTCGGTCCTCCTGAACTTTCTGAATACCTTGTAAGCTTAAAAGAGGGCAACAATTTGCTCGTAATCAATCTTGAATGATTCGAAAACTCTGTCTCATACTTAGCCTCCTAGGATGCAGCCACTCTCAAGCGCAACAGCAAGCCCAGCTACTGTTGCGCTTTGGCATGGGCTATACTCGAGCCTTTCAACTCGATGAATACCAATCTCAACTGGTGTATGATGGGCATTACGGCGCAGTGAGTCTGGGCATTCGGCATTATTCAAATAAGTGGTTTGAGCAGTTGCAAGTCGGGGGCTTTGGCGGATGGTTGTCGCTCCCAAATGTTGAAAGCAGTACCTTGAATGACGTAGGTGGAAGCGCCCTGTACGAACTAGAATACCAAGTCTACGACTCGCCCAAATGGGGAAGAATGTATGCCGGCCTAAGCAATTTTAGCCAGGGAGGAGTGCTTATCAACAACCGCTTTAGCAACAACGCCTATGCCTATTCATTGCAAACCAGCATCGGAATTGGAATCCATGCAGAAAGAGATTTTGAGATTTCTTCCCAACGCTTTCTACTGAGCTTCGATCAGCATTTACCCATCCTCCTCTATGGCGTTTTGCCTCAGTATGTTCCTTCGGTGGTAGTAGACAACACTCCCTTTAGACGCTGGAGTTTTGTGGGCCCTCATAGCCTCTGGAGAACCAATGTGGAATGGGAATGGATACTATCCAACCAAAACCGATTTGGACTGCAGTACAACTTTCAATATGGAAAAATAGAAGGCCCCAATCTTAAGCAATGGGTGCAACATCAGTGGTTTCTAACAATGAGCGTGGCCCTATTATGAAAAAGCATCTACTCCTTTCCATCGTACTCGCTCTCCTTTGCCTGTCTTGCGAAAAAATCCTCCTTCCCGATGAGCTGGAAAACACACCTAAACAGAACTTCGATGTATTCTGGGAAACCTTAGATCATAAATACAGCTATTTCGAACTCAAAGAGGTTAACTGGCAAAGCGTATACGATAGCCTCAAGCCTAAAGTTTCAAATCAAATGCGTTCTGAGGAACTTTTTGACCTCATGGCGGAGGCACTCTTCTTATTAAAAGACGGACATACCAACCTGATCTCTGGATTCGATATAAGTAGAAACTGGAATTGGTACCTAGACTTTCCCGCAAATTTTGAATGGAATACCATTGAGCGGAATTACCTCGGAAAAAACCACAAGAGAACAGGTCCGTTCTACCACCAAAGAATAGATTCAGTAGGCTACGTCTACTATGAGAGTTTTGGCTCTGCCTTTTCAGAAGGACAATTGGAGTTAGTGCTGGATAGATATCAGAACGACCAAGGACTTATTCTCGATTTGCGCAACAATGGCGGAGGCAGCCTAAGTCTCGCCTTCCTCTTAGCATCTAAATTCAATAGATCTGAATCTATCGCCTACTATGAACGGGCCAAACAAGGTCCGGCGCCAAACGACTTTAGCCAATGGGTTCCACTGGCATTGCCAAGCTCATCGTATCAATACTCTAAACCCGTGGTGGTTTTAGTGAACAGAGCGTGCTACAGTGCCACCAACAGTTTTGCCGCCATGCTAAAGAATCTGCCCAATATTACCCTCATGGGCGATACCACTGGCGGCGGAGGCGGATTGCCCGTGCACAGCGAATTGCCCAATGGCTGGACATTCAGATACTCCGCAACCCAAAGTCAAAGTAGAACAGGTGTTGACTTAGAATCGGGCATTGGTCCAGATATTCATCTGAGCTTAGATAGCCTACAGCTCGCCCAAGGCAAAGACAGCTTCATAGAAGCCGCTTTGGTTCAAATAAAGAATTAGCGATTATTTAGTAAGGAAAGACAGAACGGCTTCATAAACCTCCTTGGGTTTTTCTGCATGTACCCAATGGCCCGCGCCCGCTATGGTTTTAAGTTCCATTAAAGGAAACTGTCTGT
>CALCFH010000110.1 GCA_937900215.1 uncultured Cryomorphaceae bacterium | reverse complement strand
GGAAGGGCCATTCCTTCTATGTTGGACTATCAGACACATATAGATAAGGAGAGTATGTACAATACGCCTCCCGTATTTTCTGTCTACACCAGCATGCTCACCTTAGAATGGCTAAAGAAAAATGGCGGAGTCAGTTGGATGGAAGACATCAACAATAAAAAGGCGGCGCTTCTGTATTCAGAAATAGACCGCAATCCATTGTTTCATGGAACCGCGGCTAAGGAAGATAGATCGAATATGAATGCTTGTTTTTTACTGCACGATGAGGCTGGCCAAGCTGCCTTTGACGCTATGTGGAAAGAGGCGGGAATTGTTGGAATAAGTGGCCATAGATCAGTAGGAGGATATAGAGCAAGTATGTACAATGCTCTAACTCTAGAGAGTGTGCAGGCTTTGGTAGATGTAATGCGTGAATTTGAAAGAAAACAAGGATAAAATGAAAGTATTAGCAAACGATGGTATTAGTGATCTCGGTGCTCAAAAGTTAGAGGCCGCAGGATTTACAGTAATTACAGATAAGGTAGCTCAAGAGCAATTGTCTGCCTATATGAATGAGAATCAAGTTGAAATTCTTTTGGTTAGAAGTGCAACAAAAGTGCGCGAAGTATTGATTAACGAATGCCCGGGCTTAAAGCTTGTAGGCAGAGGCGGAGTGGGCATGGATAATATTGATGTAGAATATGCCCGCAGTAAAGGCGTGAAGGTTATCAATACACCCGCTTCTTCTTCTGATTCTGTTGCAGAGATTGTTTTCGCACATTTGTTCGGTATGGTCCGTTTTTTACACGATTCGAACCGTCAGATGCCTTTGAGCGGAGACACCCAATTCAATCAGCTTAAAAAAGCCTATGCCAATGGTATAGAGCTCAGTGGCAAAACACTTGGAATTATTGGTTTTGGCAGAATTGGTCAGGCGGTGGCCAAAAGAGCCATTGGCCTGGGAATGAATGTGCTAGTTGGAGATTTAGAGCTTGGCAAGTCTACCAAGGTTGAATTGCGCTTTTTCAACGGACAAAGCCTTTCTTTTAATTTTGTAAATCAAGCGATGGATGAAGTAATCTCACAGAGCGATTTTATAAGCGTACATGTTCCCAATACAGATAAGCCAATCATAGGCAAAAGGGAATTGGAGAAAATGAAGAAAGGTGCTTTCATAGTCAATGCAGCTAGAGGAGGAGTAATTGATGAGGTTGCGCTGGTAGAGGCACTCAACAGTGGTCATATTGCTGGGGCTGGATTGGATGTTTTCGAAAATGAACCCACACCTGCCATGCCCGTATTGATGAACACTCATGTGAGTTTAAGTCCGCATATTGGAGCGGCTACTTTAGAGGCACAAGATAGAATTGGTGAAGAATTGGCAGATTTAATTGTTGCCGAATTTGGCACTTTTACAGCCTAATAGAACCATTGTAAACCACTCAGCATAATGGACAAGTTAGACAAGAGTTTAATTGAAGCAAAAGACAAATCAGATAAAACCATAAGTCCGTTGCTTCCTGAAGACGTGAAGAATTATTTAATTGACATTGATGGCACCATTACGGACGATGTTCCAAATGAGGAGCCGGAAAGAATGAGTACTTGCATGCCTTATTTGGATGCATTGGAGATTCTGAATAAGTGGTACGAGGAAGGACATATTATTACCTTTTTCACTTCCAGAACAGAAGAGCACAGGATCATAACAGAAGAGTGGCTAAATAGGCATGGATTTAAGTATCATGGCATGCTTATGGGAAAGCCCAGGGGCGGTAACTACCATTGGATAGACAATCACATAGTGCGGGCTACTCGCTTTCAAGGTAAATTCACAGATCTAATTGTGAAAACAAAAGAGATAGAAGTATTTAGACGCTAAACGCTTGGCTTAAGATTTATACATGTCAAAAAAAACACTCCTTCTTCTTTCTAATGCTGAAATAAAGCAAAGAGACCATCTTGTTCTAAGCCATGTTAGCTTTACTCTCGATGCAGGAGAATCTGCCTATTTAATAGGTGCAACGGGAAGCGGTAAATCAAGCTTATTGAAGACTCTTTATGGAGATTTGCCATTGAATAGCGGAAATGGAGCTATTGCCGGATTTAACCTGTCAACCTTGGCTGAGAGTGAAATTCCGTTTCTCAGAAGAAAATTGGGTATAGTTTTTCAAGACTTTCAGTTGCTAACAGATAGAACCGTTTCAGACAATTTATCTTTTGTTTTGAAGGCTACAGGTTGGAAGGAAAAGAGCAAGATAGACAAGCGTATTCAAGAAGTTTTAGACAAGGTGGGAATGGGTGCTAAGAGCTATAAAATGCCTCATCAGCTTTCAGGTGGTGAGCAGCAGAGAATTGCCATTGCCAGAGCATTGCTAAATGATCCGCTTGTTATTTTGGCAGATGAGCCTACAGGTAATTTAGATCCGTCTACTTCAGAAGAAATTATGATTTTACTGAGGGAGGTTTGCCAAAATGAAAGAGCCATGCTTATGGCCACGCACGATTATGCACTTATCTTAAAATTCCCGGGACGGACTCTTCGTTGTTCCAATGGAAATATTGAGGAGATTGTTCAGACCAGTCTATAGTCTAAATCTTCTTAAGGATTATGATCTCGCCTGGACCACCATCGATCTCTGGTACCCCACAACGATTGCAGATAAACTCTCCGTATTGCTCAATTAAGTTTATTTCTCTTTGCACCTGACAATTGATTTCATCCAATTCATGTGCATATCTGAAATTAATCGAATCGGTCTTGCTCAGTACAACTCGTATTTCAATAAGGTCGCCCTCATTTGTAGGAAGGTTGCAGGCTACATATCGATTCATTTGGTCGTTGCCCTTTTTTACTGTGGTAGCCAAGGGTAATTTTAAGCCATTTCTAAATACGTAGAAATCTGCACTGTCTGGATTGAAAACACTGTTGACTCCAAACCATAACTCCGTTCCAGTGGAAGTTTTAAGGTTAAACTTAGAAGGACTTTCAACCAATGGAAAAACCTGATCGCATTGCTTGCATGAAGTATTCAGAAGTAGAGCGAAAAGGCTAATAAATAAAATACTGCGATACATAGTAGATGGCGTGAGATATAGAACGCTAATTTAATGATATTGCACTTCCTAATTCACAGTTCCTGTATGATTTCTGTTTTAATTTCTTCTTTTAATACTGATGTCTCCATCTTGGTGCGAGATTTAAGCCATCAGCTTAAATCTGTTCATTCAGTTTGGGAAATACTAATTCATGACAATGGTACCGATGAACTCGTTCGGAAGACTGTTAGGGAAGGAATTGTAAATCAAGACTATATACGGTATTATTCCAATGAAACTAGCTCTAGTAGGTCTGCCAGTAGGAATTGGCTGGCAAAGAAGGCACAATATGAATACCTCTTATTTATGGATGCGGATGCAGGAATGGTAAGTGAAAATTTTATATCGCTCTATTTACAATCTGCATCAAAAGAAAAGGTCATTGTGGGAGGTACGGCTTACCGATTACTAAGACCAAAAGATGATCAATTATTGAGGTGGAAGTATGGAAGGCTGCGGGAAGCCATTCCGGCAAGCAAGCGGAATCAATCGCCTTGGAACTCTTTTTCTTCCTTCAATTTTCTAATTCACAAGGATATAGCAATGAAAATTCCATTCGATGAAAGCATCCAAGAATACGGACATGAAGATACCTTATTAGGAATGGAATTTAAAAATTGGTGCATTCCTGTAATTCACATTGCAAATCCCCTTTTTCATGATGGATTAGATAATTCGAGGGTTTTTTTAGAAAAGTCTAGAACAGCCGTTCGGACCTTGGCACTTCTAATTCAGAAGGGCAAGGTGGATGAAGATATTACGCTATTTAGGTATTACCATTATATCAAAAAGGCTCGCTTGGTTTTGTTCATGCGATGGATTTTCAGTCTTTCTAAACCATTGTTAGAAAAGCAGATTCTATCGTCTCAACCTAGTATTCAACTATTCGATCTGTATCGCTTACTTTATCTATGCAGCTTGAAGCCATAAGAGTCACATATTTCGGATCATTTTCAAGAGTTGTTCTTTTTTCCTGTTTGCAACAGGAATGCGAGAACCGTCTACCATAATCATATATCCTCCATCTGCAGGGACATACCTTTTCACGTAATCCATATTGATAAGGTGCGATTTATGAATACGCTCAAACCTGTGGGCACTGAGCATATTATCGTATTCTTTCAAGGTTTTACTGGCCAGAATGGGTTTGGCATCTAAAAGAATAAAGTTGGTATAGTTGCTACTTGATTCGCAGCGAACGATATCTGTTATTTTCAAGATATGCATCCCATCATAGGTAGGAACCACAATTCTTTTTGGCATACCACCTCCACCTCTTAGATTTTCAACTAAGACACCAAGTCCGGCAGAGCCGCCCAATCCTTTTCTCTCCTCTAGCTTGCGAATACTGGAAACGAGTTCTTCCGGATCAATAGGCTTAAGGAGGTAGTCTAATGCGCTGAATTTTATAGCTTTAATGGCAAATTCATCATGGGCTGTAATGAAAATTACTTCAGGACGAACATCGGATTCGTCTGTATTTGCTTCTAACTTTTCCAATAATTCAAAACCCGTTTCTCCAGATAAGTTTACATCTAGAAAAAGAACATCGGGCGTGTTTTGTTGAATGAGCTCAAGAGCTGCTGTTACACTTTCAGCTTGTCCAATAACTTCTACCTCAGGGGTAAACAATCTCAATTTTGATAAAAGGCCTTCTCTAGAGGCGGCTTCGTCATCAACTATCAGTGCTTTTAACATACTCTGTTTTTTTCAAATTTAACTATTCCTTTAGCTCAGGGCGCTTGAATGAGCCTCCGCCCCATTTCAGTTAAGAAGGGATGGGAATCTGCCTTTAATCTTCCCAATTGTCTTCCACTTTGGGCAATCGTACACGAACTAGGGTACCCATGGCGATCTGTTTTTGATCGAATTTATCGGTTATTTCTACTTTAACCTCCTTGCCTAAGGCCTGCTTTAGTAAATGAAGTCTTTGGGCTGTAATACTCATTGACATGCTTTTTCCCTTTTCAAATCCAATTCTCTTCTGTTGAATTTCCGAAGCGGCCTGCCTACCAATTCCATTGTCTTCTATTTCAACCAAGAGGCAATCAGCCTCCTCAATGAACCGAACCTTTACCCAGCCTTCTCCTTTTATCGGTTTTAATCCATGCTTCACTGCATTTTCGATATAGGGCTGAATAACCAATGGAGGAATCATTAGGCTTTCTTGTAGTTCTTCATCGCAATCTATACTAAATTGCATTCGTTCCTCTGTTCTCAATCGCTCTAATTCTAAATAGCTTTTAAGAATATCTACTTCTGTTCTTATTGGTATCAGATTCTCATGGGCCGATTCAAGTGTGGCTCGAATTAATCGGGCGAAGCTGCTTAGATATCGCACCGCTTGTTTGGGTTCGTTTTTAAATATAAAGGTGGATATTGAGTCGAGTGCATTGAATATAAAATGCGGATTCATTTGAAGTCGTAAAGCCATTCCTTCTAACTTATTCAGCTCTCTTTCCACTCTTGCTTCTTCTCTAATTTTTGACAAACGAGATCGTATACTTAGCACTGTTACGGTAATCAGTAGGCTGGAAATCAGAAATATGAACCAAGCTTTCTGCCATATAGGGGGCAGAACCCTGAATTTTAAGACGGTGGAGCTTGATCTCAATCCGGTTCTAGGATCTAAAGTAAAGAGTTTAAATGTATAGTTTTCAGGAGCTAGAGTAGGAAAAACAGCTTGTTCATATCCGCTGCCGTCTACTTGTTTCCCTTGGTCATCCAGCAGTTCATACTCAAAAGCCCATTTGAATAAGTCTTTATCCGGATCCAATCCGAATTGAATGCGAACAAAGCTCGAATGGTATGGAAGGAAAAATGCAGTTTCATCGGATTGCAGTGAAGTAAGACCTTGATTTGGATTCAGGGCAGTTCGTATTTCAGTGAAAAGGGGCGGAGGGATCTGTTTCTGAGAACTAGCCTTCCATTTAATGTTAGTGAATCGGTTTTTGGAGCCCATTAAAAATTGGTCATTTGAAAATAGAATCTGGGCTTCTTGAGGGTTTTCGGATAAGTAGTCAGACCCTAAAGAGAGTGAGAAAGAGGTCTTGAATTGAGCATCGCTCCAATTTTTAATCAGACAAAAGCGCTCATAGAGCAGAAGAATATCGCCTTCAGCCGACTGCGAAAGCGCGATTAGAGGAGACGATTTCTCTACGAAAGATTCGTTTTCCAACCAGTTTTGATTTCCAACATCCATCCAATGCAATCGATTGGCTTTGGATGCTACTCCCCATTTTCCCGACTTTGTATGAACAAATCCGACCCAAGAGGGCATGTCTTTGGGGTTTTCGAAATAGGCAATCTCATCATTCTCTAAAACCACTCCCAACTCTCCTGAGAAGCGCATGAAAAGCAATCCAGCAGAAGTAATTCTCATTTCACGAATTCCAGGAAGCTGCAGTGTTGAGAGGGCATTTTTGGAGAGTAGGTACAAAGCATCTCCACCCGCTACCCATAAGTTCTGATGATCTGATTCGATACTGAAAACGAATCCGTCTTGGCCGGGAAGATCTACTTTTCTTAATCGAGTGCCATTCCAAGAATACAATCCGCTTTCACTGCCCAAGTACAACAATTGAGTCTGTTTAGAATAGTGCAGGTCAAAAACATAGCCTATTTCTTTCAGGCTGATCTCATATTTCTTTTCTGGGTTAAAAGAATAGAGTTTGGTATCGCTCGCCAGCCAAATCTTACCCTCATGGCTTTCCAAAGCATGAATCTCTTCGTTTGGAGAAAGCAGCCAATCTTTATTTTCTTCTTTGTAAGGAATAAAGTGCAGACCATTTTCGCCAGCGATCCAGACTGCTTCTTGGGTGAATAGAATTTTTGAATTTCGGGTCTTGAGAGGATAGGAAAGCAGCACTTTATTCTTGTTGCTAAGAACAACCGAATCTTTAAAGAGAAGGGCGTCGTTCTTGCCATTTGAAGCCAGATCGAGTGCTTTGCTATACAAAGCTTGAAGAGCAGTGTCATTGCCTTCAACAATAGAGCGGAATCCCCGTGATTTTAAGCTGAAACGCAGTTGAGCAAGACTGAAGGCTTTGTCTATTTCACTCCATTTTTCACTTTGCCAAATGGCGTATCCTTCTTGGGTTGCAATACAAAAGCTATCATTCTTAATGGTGAAGGCGTGCAGGGTCTTACTGGGTAAATCAGTCTTCTTTACATGCTCATTCAATAACATCAATCCTTGCGACACGGAAGCTATCCATATTCTAGATTGAGAATCTATGTCAATCCAAAAAGGAAATTCCAAGGAAGAATCCAAACATACCGTGGCCTTGGTTCGTATGTTGTGGTGGAATAAGCCAATATCGGTGGCGATATAGAGTGATGAATCGCCCAAAAAATGGAAGTCGGTTACAAAACGACCGTGAATCTCAGGAATATCGCTTGCTTTTCTTCCGTTCCAAGCAAATAAACCCTCTCCTTCTGTGGCAACCCAGATTAAACCTTGAGGTCCTTTCTCAATTTTAGTCGGCTTTGCATACGGAATTCCTTCCCGCCGAGAGTAGAATTGAGACTCCATAAGTGCTTGTGCCGCACTATGGTTTAAGACTAGAAACCAAAGTGCAAGGAAAATAATTGTTCGAATTCCGTATACCCGATTCATTTCAGCCAAGTTCTACAAATTATAGGGTTATTTTTGAGTTAATATTCCTACATATTGAAACATATTTATCTAGTTTTCTTTCTCTTTTTACTTGCTAATTTGGGTGCTCAGAATAGAGCCGACTTCAATGGAATACGTTCACTTGGCTTGGGTGGAACGGGTCTTACAGACTTGCATGCTGCTAGTCTTTGGCAGAATCCTGCTTCACTTTCTGGTTTAAACGGATGGCAATTTTCTACAGAATACATCCGACCTATTTACACTGTTGCAATCGGATTGAGTTCGGCATCTGTGATAAAGGGAGATGGAAGAAGCGGAATTGGAATAGGATTTAGTCGTTGGGGTACATCAAATATGGCAGATCAGATACTCAGCGCTGCCTATGCCATAAAGCTGAACAAGTCTATTTCATTAGGCGTTCGGCTAGATTTGAATCAATTATTTGCCTTTTCTGGCAGTGCTTCTAGCCACTATTTCACCGCGGGAATTGGTTTTAACTACAGAATCAATGATAAGTTTCAGCTGGCAGCCTTTGTTTTTAATCCAAATAGAAGTCCAATTCAGATGGAAGAAACTTCATATAGGAGTGCATCCAATTGGGAACTTGGATTTAAACACCGCATTTCGGAGAATATACATTGGTTTTTAGAGGCTGCCCAAGAGCAAGGCTTTTCAGAAATAGATTGGCAGTCTGGATTGGAATATGCGCTTGTAGAAGATTTTCACCTTCATTTCGGATATCGCTCAAACGCCAGTGCATACTCATTTGGCTTTTCGCTTGCTAAACAAAATTGGAAAACATCATTTGCAAGTACGTGGCATCCAGAGCTTGGATTTGGTGGGGGAATAGGATTGGAATATGCGTTGGATTAAATGGCTGTTCTACTTGGGTTTTGTTTCTCTCAACGGACAAATAGACTCTGTGAATCTGTATCTAGATGCATTGGAAGAGGTAGAAGGATTGGAATCTGCATTGGAATCAGGTAATTTACAGAGAGAAGATGTGCTGTCCAATTCAACTTCAGATCAATTGGCAGGCTCTCTTGAATGGTGGATTTCACTTAATTGTGTGGATGTGTTTCAAGCCAGCGCGGTATACCACCATATCCGAAGATTCGGTTGGCCCCGCAGCAATCTAGAATGGGAGCTCATTAGTGGAATGGATTCATTGACCATTTATTCCATCCAATTAAATGAAGAAGTACAACTGCTTTCTCATCAAAGAAAAGCCAGAAATTACAGCATTCGACAGCAGCTTCAAGTGCGATACGGCCGCATAGTTGAACAGCAACTGGCTTATGCCTTAGATCCAAATGATAATCTCAGTACGGCCTATTTGGGGAATCCAGATCGGTATTGGATGAAGTATAGCATAGGCCAAAAAGATCAATGGAGTCTGCAATTAGCAGGGGAGAAGGACCCCGGCGAAGCGCTTGTTCGAGGCAAAGTGTTGGATCATTGGTCTGGCAATTTTTCATGGCATGGCAAAGGGGTGCTTCGAAAGCTCGTCTTGGGAGATTTTCATTTTGAACACGGACAAGGATTGGCCCTCTGGACTTCTTTGCGTCTTGGGGCCGGTTCAGCAGTAAGTCAGAAACTCTTATTCGGAAGAGGTGTTAGTCCGTATTCTGGGGCAGTTGAAACCAATGTTCTCCGCGGAATAGCTAGCCATTTGCAATTTGGGAACAGACATCATTTAGATCTTTTTATCTCATCTAGAAAAGTAGATGCAAGCCTAGTCGAAGGCAAGATTCGCTCTTTTCAAACAACAGGATATCACAGAACTCAAAGAGAGATAGAAGGAAAGAAAGCTACGGAATTACAACACTTCTCCTCTCGATATACCTTTAGACATGAGAGTTTTAGAATAGGCATATTGCTTCATCAAATGCAAGCTGGGCATGCGTTGTTGCAGGATGGTTTTGGGAGTAATCCTAACGAGCTACCAAGGCAGAAAGTGCAAACGGCCTCCATTGAGTTTTTACATCCGAGAAAAGCGAATATTTGGTTTGGTGAGTTCGCATTTCGCAAGAGAAGTCACCATTTTCTATTGGGTTGGCAGTGGAAACCGTCCTCAGCGCTACAAACGGCAATTAGCTTTCGGCATCAAGAGAAGTTGTTTTTTCATAAAATGGCAAGTTTGGTAGATGCATCCAACCGAAATGGACAGAGAAGAATTGAGTTAGCCATTGACTGGCAAGGCGTACCTGGAATAAGCACTCAATACTTTTTAACGCATTCTCAGGAATTGGGTTTTTCATCAATAAATCAGCTCAATGATAATTTAATAATTCATGCCGTACGCCTTGCGGGCAGAATGGGTAGGTCTACAAAATGGGAGGTTTTTTTAAGGAGTAATCGACGTTCAAACGGCTATGAAGCAGAAACAAATCGCGCCATGGAAACAGAGAACAATCAAATTCGCATTTCTTTAAACTATCAGGCGAGTTCACAATGGAGATTGGGGTGGAAGTTGGTGAGTACCCATGTTTATACGGAAGAGAAAGAAAGTGGTGCAGGATTGGTTCAGGATGCTGTGTATACCTCAAAATCAGAAAAGTGGAGAATTAATTTCAGATGGATGCAATTCAATTCAGAGGGTTTCAATAGCCGACTAAGCTTTTATGAGCCCGATGTATTGGGAGCCTTGGCCTTTCCATTTTTTCAAGGATTTGGCCATAGAGCGGTTGTTGTTTTACGCTATTCTGTTCATCGTGATTTGCGCATTGAAGGCAAATGGGGCCACACACAATACTATGGCGCAAAGTCGGTAGGCAGCGGAAATACCCTGAGTGAAGGCCCTTTTAGAAACGAATTAAGAATTCAACTCAGCTTCTCATGGTAAAAACCCAATTTTTTCATTTCTATCCAGAAGTTTGGAAAAGATTTAGCAACTGATTCGAGCTCGTTTATATACAGATCAAAGGTGCTGGCAAGAGGTGTAAAAGCCATGGCAAATCTGTGATCGAAAGCGGTATGGAGTTGCAAACTTCCATGCCTTTTTTTTACTGCACTGAATTGAAGCGTTGCCAATTCTAGGTCTAGACTTAACTCGGCAATCTGTGAGAGACTATCATACAAATGACTCAATCTTTTCGACTCTTTTCCTTCCAATGTTTCTAGGCCACTCATTGTAAATCTACAGTCTAGACTCATTAGAAGAACAGCCAAGCTAATGGATAAATCAGGAAAATCAGACGCATTGATTTTTGGTAGTTCATGGCACTTTGGGGTTGTTTCATCCAACCAAAGTAAAAGGTCATTGCCTAATTGTTTGTGCTTTAATCCCAATGGTTTTAGTATTTCTAGTAGAATGGCATCGGGTTGAAAACTCTGAGCATTGAGATTCTTAATCGTCAATGGCTGTTTGCTAGCAAAGAGAGTTTGAATGGGATAGGCTGCAGAACTCCAGTCTGATTCTATCGAAAAAAAAGAAGATGTAATCTGTGGAGCAAACCGGATTTCTATGGCTTGTTGCTTTTCTTCAATTTCAAAGCCCAGTTGTCTCATGAGAACACAACTCATCTTCCAATAGGAGGCAGAAACCGATTGGCCCGTCCACTGTATTCTCAATCCTTTTTCCATTTTGGGAGCAATGAGCAGCAGAGAAGTTAAAAACTGGCTACTAACCGTTGCGTCTAATTGAACCACTCCTCCAGTCAGCGGTGCTCCTCCAAGAAGTTCTACAGGTAAACAACCCTCTTTGTTGGTATAAATTATTTCCGATCCCAATTGCCGAAGTGCATCAATGAGCGGTTTAATGGGTCTTTCTCTTCCTCTAACAGAAGCATCGATCACGCATTTTCTTCCCTCCAAAGCCGCCACTGCGAGGAAAAAACGCACCGAAGTTCCGGCAAGACCAAAGTTGTAATGGTCTGAATATGTTTGCAATGCCTCAATTAATAAAATAGAATCATCGGCATCAGACCATTGGTCTATTTGAATGCAGCTGGGATATAAATACTGCAAGATCCTCATTCGGTTGCTGATGCTTTTCGACAGAGGCAGGTTTATCGGCGGTGACTTTGTAGGAGGAGTGTAAACGATTCTATGCATTGTTGAAGCACTTCATCCAAGCTCGATCAAACTCATGGAAATCAATGGGAACATTCACTACCGCATTTCCTATTTCACTCAACAGTACGAAGAGTAATTCACCATTGAGGTTCTTCTTGTCGTTGAGAAGCTGTGAGTGTAATTCTTCTGCCTCAATACCCTTTAGCAATTCAAAAGAGTAGAGCGCTTGAAGGCGTGAGGCAATTTCATTCTTTTCAGTTGCGCTAAGCTGACATTTCATTTCAGACAACTCTGCTTCCACCCACATTCCAGCAGCAACGGCCCATCCATGTGAAACCTCTTGTTCTTTTAGAAGGAAGTAACTTTCAATGGCATGTGCTGTAGAATGACCGAAGTTCAGTTTCTTGCGTTCATTCAATTCATGCGGATCTGCTTCGACAATTTCGGTTTTTATTTGGATGGATTTTTGCAAGAATGGAGCAATCTCCTCTTTTTCCACCCAAGTTGGAGAAAGTGCATTCCATAGATCCCGATCGGATATCAGTCCGTGCTTGAGCATTTCTGCGTAGCCATTTTCATATTCCTTTTGAGGCAAAGTGGATAGAAAATCAGTCCATATTAAAGTGCGCTGAGGAAGGGCAAATGAACCAATTAAGTTCTTTATTTCATTGTGATCTACGCCGGTTTTTCCACCATGCGCGGCATCGGTCATGGCCAAAAGTGAAGTAGGAATATTTAGAAAGTGAATGCCTCTCATATATGTCGAAGCAAGAAATCCGCCCAAATCACAGATTACCCCCTCCACCTAAATTGATCAAGAGGCAAGACCTATCGGCGCCCATTTCTTGTAAGGCCGAAAAAAGTTGAAAGAGAATCTCACTGCTTTTAGAGCTTTCACCCGATTCAATTTCCAATAATTCAAAATCCGTTAGATTTTCAAGCGCACCAGCAAATTCAGGTAAGCAATGCTCCATTGTGTTTTCATCTAGCAGGGCAATAATCTTTGAATACCTAGATCCGTTCTTTGCGAACCAATGATCTAATTCTTGCATTGCATTGATACCGAATAGGATAGATGGATTGCTTTTCATAAGGTGGGTCTTAGTCAACAAAGGTAGTCAGCATAGTATCTTTGCCAGCCTATTTAAGCGGTAATGATCGATTTTCAGGATACGAAAACAGCCTTTAAGTTGAGGAGCAATGCAGATCTACGCCGTGCTCGCTTTTTGTTTAACTCCATAGGAAATGCCAGCCTTGTAAAGGCCGGAAGTGCCATGGCCCTTTGGGCTTTGCGCATTCAGCTGCCTATAAAATCTCTTGTAAAGGCGACGGTATTTAAGCAGTTCTGCGGAGGTGAAACCATTGAAGAGTGTACCCAAGTAATAAAGGGTATGAACTCGGCTGGGGTACAATCTATTCTCGACTTTAGCATTGAGGGGAAGGAGAGCGACCACGACTTCGATAAAACCACCCAGATTACCATAGATACTATCCTTTTCGGGAGAAATAATCCGGGAGTTCCCTTGGCGGTTTTTAAGCCAACGGGAGTTGGACGCATATCCCTTTGGACTAAAATATCTACAGGAGAATCTTTAAGTACTGCAGACCAGAAAGAGTGGGAGAAGGTGCTTTTTCGTATTGAAAGAATTTATGCCGCATCTAAAGAAACAGGCATTCCTGTAATGATGGATGCAGAGGAGAGTTGGATGCAAGATGCCGCAGACAAGGTTGCCTTGGATTTAATGAGAAGGTTTAATACCGAAAAAGTGTTGGTGTACAATACTTTGCAGATGTATAGGCACGACAGGCTGAATTATCTCCAGAGAATCTTAGAACAAGGCAAACAAGAAGGATTTAAAATTGGAGTAAAGATTGTGCGCGGCGCCTATATGGAAAAAGAAAGGCTAAGAGCAAAGCAGCAGGGCTATCCTTCACCTATTCAGAAAGACAAAGCGGCCACGGATAAGGATTACGACGCGGCCATTGAGCTTGGTTTACATTCGGAAAATTGTTCTATTGTAGCCGGCACACACAATGAAAGTAGCTGTCAGAAGCTCGCTATGGCGATGCTAGATAAGAATATGAGTAGGAATTCTGAGCAGGTATATTTCTCTCAGTTGTATGGAATGAGTGACAATCTGAGCTTTAATCTTGCAGTAGAAGGATTCAATGTTGCCAAATATTTACCCTTTGGTCCGGTTAAAGATGTTATGCCTTACCTGATACGTAGAGCTGAAGAAAACACATCAGTGGGTGGGCAAACGGGTAGAGAGTTGCAACTCATTGAAAGGGAGCTAAAAAGAAGAAAATCCGTTTAATGGATGGGTTCAATTTTTAGGAGGTAGAGCAGGGAATCGCAATTCTTCCAATAGGCACTCCACTGAATTTCGCCCTCGTCTAAAACGCTCTTATACTCTTTACAAGATTCTAGTTTAACCGAACTACTTTTAAAATCTATTTTGCCGAAGTTGAGCATTCGAAACATTTCGGTAGAATCTATATTTAATGCAACTAACTGCGCGTTTACTGCACTATCTGCAACCAATTCTTTCTTTCTAAAATCGCTTAAGACCCTATCGTTCGGAAAATATGAGCATCCGATGTCTCTGTCTCCAAAGAGAAAAACAACCATTAAAGATCCGAGCGAAACGCCTATTAAGAAGAAAAAAAGTCTTTTGAGAAAGGGCATAAAGGCTTATTTGTGAAAGAGTAGTTCTGCGTTTGTGTAGGGCAGATTATAATATTCGCCTAATTCTTTGGAGGTTAGAACTCCGTTGTATAAGTACAAGCCAGAACGTACACCCTTTTTGTTGAATAGAATTTCTTCTAGTCCACCGCGCTCCCCAATTTCTTGTAAGAGTGGAGAAAGAACGTTGCTAAGGCTGAAGCTAGAGGTACGGCTTACACGAGAAGGGATATTGGGAACACAGTAGTGAATAACTCCGTGTTTCACAAAAGTGGGCTTGTCGTGCGTGGTTAGCTCAGAGGTTTCGAAAGCACCACCTTGATCTATACTCACATCAACAATAACGGCACCTTGTTTCATATTCATAACCATTTCTTCGCTTACCAAACAGGGCGTGCGGCCCTCTACAGACCGAACCGCGCCAATGGCAACTTCGCATTTCGTTAAGGCTTTTTCAAGAATATTGGGTTGAAATACGCAAGTACTAACAGGCGCATTGATTTGATTTTGGAGTCGGCGCAAGCGCGAAATAGACTTATCAAAAACCTTCACCGTGGCTCCAAGAGCGATAGCCGTTTTAGCCGCATAGGTGCCCACGGTACCTGCACCCAAAATAACCACTTCGGTAGGGGGTACTCCGCTCACTCCTCCTAGGAGGTAGCCCATGCCGCTCTTTAAATTGCTCAAATATTCTGAAGCAATTAAAATGGCAGAGGAGCCCGCTATTTCGCTCATAGAGCGAACAATAGGTGCAATTCCATCTTCATCCACCAAACCCTCATAGGATATAGCCGTTGCCTTTTTTTTCATTAAGGCTTCGAAGTATGTAGCGCTTTGCGTTTTGAGTTGGAGGGCGCTTATGAGTGTTTGCTTGGGATGCATATGTTCAATTTCGGCCATACTTGGCGGCTCTACCTTCAGCAAAATAGTGGATTTGAACACTTCTTCTTTGCTGTGCACAATCTCTGCACCGGCATTACTGTAATGCATATCTGTATAATGAGCACCTTTACCCGCTCCTGTT
>CALCFH010000109.1 GCA_937900215.1 uncultured Cryomorphaceae bacterium | reverse complement strand
CTATAATGAGTACTAATCCAGGTACTAAATCCTTATTGCTTACATCTGGATTGAGGTCTTCTAGTTCTTTATCATCCATCGATAATTTCTTAGCAATCTCTTTGAAAGATTTCTCTCTATCAACTCTGAAATGCGTTGCATCGTATTCATCGTAATCACCATCTGGAGTGATTTTAAGCTCCAATCCTTCAAAAGTTCTAACTCCGCGTAAGCCTCCATTCAGTAATTTCAAGTCGCGAACAGAAATACCCGTTTTCTTAGCAACAACCCCGAAGCTTTCTCTCGCACTTTCAAGAACATAAAATTCCCCTTTCGGACGTTTCACTTCTTCTTTCGTCTTCTCTTTGGTGCCTGTACCACCTGCTGTGGGCGCAGCCTTGTTAGGAACATAATCGTCGCGAAGCACCTTAAAGTCAGTTCTTCTGTTAATTTGGTTGGCAATGGTTTGCTTAGCCCCAGGAAGTTTTTTGATATACGATTCTGTAAGTACTTCACCTGCAGCAAATTCTCCCACTCCAAAACCTTTATAGGCCTCTGGAATACCAAAAGGTTCTTCCTCACCTCTACCCACTGGTACCAATCTGTCCGCAGCAATTCCTTTGGTAATGATATACTTTACGCAGGTATCTGCTCTTTTCTGAGATAAGATTTTGTTTCGCTCCTCAGTGTCCGTATAATCTGTGTGTGATCTTAATTCAATCACCACATTTGGATTATTGTTTAAAATAGCCACCACCGAATCTAGAGAGACCATAGCCTCTGGTCTTAAATCCCATTTAGCTAAATCAAAGAGAACGTTTGGAAGTACTATCGGCACCTCAATAGGCTCAATCCCTTTATTAACCTTAAGTGTATTCAAGAAGTAACGCTCAGATGAATTATATTCAAATGCATTAAAAGGAACCCCTACTGTGGTGGCATCACTAAAACCATTTAAAAACTTCTTCTTTTCGAAACTAATTTTGTAGTTGGTGTTTTCTTTCAGCTTATCTCGTTCGAAAATGTAACGTCCGCTGCCATCGGTATTGGCAACGATAGATGTTCCATCCGAACCGTCTAAACGCACAGTCACCTGAGGAATTGGCTTGCCATCTTTGGTACTTGTAACCACCCCTTCTAACTGGAAGTTAAGTGGCACTTCAAAAATGGTATAGATATCATCGCCCCCTTTTGAGTTTCGGTTGGATGTGATAAAGCCTTTTTGAGCCCCGCCACCTTCTAATACAATTCCGAAATCTTCAAATTCTGTATTAATGGGGTACTTCATATTCTCCACCTCGCCGATAGGCATTCCATCTTCACCGAGCTTAACCCTAAAGATATCCAGCCCGCCCATTCCTGGAAGGCCGTTAGAGGAGAAGTACAAGAAACCATCGTCGTGCACAAAAGGGAATAGTTCATCCCCCCCCGTATTCACTATTTTGCCCAAGTTGGTAGCTGGATTCCACTTTTTCGATCTGCGATCAAAGGTTGTCATCCAAAGGTCTTTGCTTCCATCAATGGCGCCATCTAGATTTCCAGCGAAGTACATCCTCTTATCATCAGCAGAAAAACTCGGATGACCAACACTTTTGGTGCTGTCTTCAGTAAGAACTACCAATTCTGGCTCTTCCCATGTTTGTCCTTTTTTACTGGTTACGTATATCGCACACCCTAAAGAAACATACTTCTCAACACGACAACGTGTTATGTAGAGTTCTTTTCTGCGGCTATCGAAGGTCATGGTTCCTTCGTGGTCTTTACTATTAATAATAGGATCTAAAGGAACAGGAGTAGAAAACTTAGCATCATCCAACTCAGGCGATTTGCCCTTTTTGCCTCTGCTCTTTCTTCCGCCCGACTTTCTTTCTTTGGCTGCCATCCATATATCCATGAATGACTCGCCTGTCCAACCGTCTTCTTTATTTCCAGTAGCACCCTCTCGCGAAGAAACAAGTAAAACCTCGTCATAGGTACCCGGACGACCTGAATAAACAGGAGTCATATCTCTGTCGCGGGTGTTTAATTCCTCTGTAGGCTCTACAATGTAGCGACTAGGGCTGTTTTTCCATTCGGCAGCCAAGCGACAGGTTTCAATACCTTGCTCAGCCCTTTTATCACCCGGACTCAAAGCCTTCAAAGCTTCGAATTCTAGAATGGCCTCTTCGTACTCTCCTTGTGACTTCGTCATTTCAGCCAGTCTATACTGAGCCTCTGCGCCGTAACCAAGCTTCAATGCACGCTTGTACTGAGAAGCGGCCTGCTTATAGTTCAATAGATTGCGGTAGCACTCGCCCATCATAAAGGCGATCTCCGTTTTCTTTTCACGACTTTTTTCCTTACTGAAGGCTTCTTTCAAAACATCTATAGCCAAAGAGTATTCCTTGGCATCATAGTACGCCTGAGCTTTAACTGTGGCTTTTACCTTCTTTTCTTTCTTGACAGGATCGGTTGACCCTGAATCATCGTCTGACGACTCTTCCTGTACTTTTTTCTCTTTAACCTTCCGTTTACTTTCTGTTTGTTGTTCTTCAGGCTTAGTATCTCGCTGAGCGAGCAATGGCGCTTGAAGAGCCAGCGAGAGGCTGAGAATAAAGAGAAAACTTCCTTTTCGCATGCTTTAACCGATGTTTGGTCCTATAACGTGCTAAAATATAACTTTAGTTACATGCAATACGAATATGTAGAGATATATTAGAAAAAAAGCCCCTAAAAAGGGGCTTTTTT
>CALCFH010000108.1 GCA_937900215.1 uncultured Cryomorphaceae bacterium | reverse complement strand
GAATGAGGTAGAAAGGCAGGTCATTGACCATAAAGGCTTCCTGAATTTTAAATGGAAACAAATAGTCTTCCCCAGTAAAAAAGATACTCATTAGAGCTCCAGCAACGGAAGAGAGTAATAATGGCACCAAAGAACCTAAGGTAAGATCTAAGCTAAATACCTCTATGGCAAAGACAACGGCGGCAATAGGAGTTTGAAGAATGCTAGACAGGGCACCGGTAGTTGCACAACTGATCAGTAGAATCCTCGATTTATAATTGAGGTGCATTATTCGGGCCAGATTGGAGCCTATAGCAGCGCCAGTTGAAACGGTTGGACCTTCTAAACCAACTGAGCCTCCGAATCCTACAGTTATAGAGCTGGTTATAATGGAAGCATACATTTTAAATGGACGAATGATGCCATTTCTTTTTGATATGGCATAGAGAGTAGAAGGTATGCCATCACCGATGGGTTCTTTAATAATAGCCCTAGCTATTAATACAGTCAGAAAAATCCCGATGAGAGGAAAACCAAAGTAAAAGAGAATGTGAAAATCAAGGAGGTATTCGCCTCTTAAAATCTCTTGAATAAAGTGAACAGAATTCTTCAATAGAACAGCAACACTGCCGCTAATCAATCCAACAAGCACAGATAAGACAAGTATAAACTGTCTTTGAGGGATGTTTTTAAGTCTCCATACTAGAAACTTACCGAGAATGCTTTGCGGTTTCTGGGCCATGAAACCTCCAAGGAGGCATAATTAAGGGTTCTAAGCAGAAGGTACGTGCATTGAATACTCATCTAAGACCACATCGGTGATGTACTCTAAATGCTTTTGTGTATATAATTCATCTACAGCTTCAAATGATAAGAAACCACATGAATTGGCCAATGAATTATTCTGGGATAAAGCAAATACAGGACGAGCCACTTGACCCCAAACAGCAGATTGCAATTTTTCAGGACCTACGATATAGGTATTCTGAACCAATCCTGATTGAAGGGTTGCAAGGTCTGCCATGCGCATAACACCCTTGTGGTAAGAAGAAGAGTCTTCTACCTCAAAGGCTCTTGCAATACTGCGATCGCGAACCCAAAGAAGGTCAATAGTTTCAACGGTGCGCAGCGTTAAATAGTCTAGGTTTAGAGGAAGTGTATCTAAGAGAGTTTCGCCAGTCGGTTTCCAAATTTGAAGGACTTGAGACCGAACATCCATAGGTATCCAGATCTTAAAGTTCATTCTTTCGCCAATGCGAGCCAAGAGGGCTTGGATTCGAATAACATTGCGTCCATCGTCTTCCGGATTATTTGAGCGGAAAGAATCGTTGGCGGGAATGTTGATGTTCATAGGTGATGTAGCTTGATTGGAGCGGGTTTCATTTTTGGGTGCCCCGCTGCGTGAAACTGCAGCAAAGCCTAAACTTGGGTCGAGAACAGCAGTGTTTCTCAACTCTTTTCGGGTTCCAATAACCAGATTATCCGAATTAAAATCGGCGGATATTGGAGGGGTGTAAGGCGCTTGATATTCTGTTTGTCCGTTCTCAGTGTTCATTTCTACTGGACTTCTTTCAGGTACAGGTGCAGATTCAGTTTCATTCACTGGAACAATTGGGTTTGAAGATTCATCGATGACATTGGAATCAGTAGGAGTAGTTTCCTCAGGCTTAGTTTCAGATTGCTCTTCATAAGGTTTGGCATTGGTCACTCCAATTTTCATTTGAGACTCATGCACTCCTGCATCTTTCTCGCGCAATATCCACTCAAGAAGTTGACCGTCAAAGGGTTCTAATTTTCGCAGTGAGCCTCTAAATCCGGCCCATATCAAACTGCTTTTAGCAATTGACTTTGTAAATGAAAGATTGTTCCAAACAATATCTGAATTGTCCAGAATGCCGTTGTTCAGACTTAACCATACTCTGGGTTTCACATTGAAACGAACGGTATACGGATCGTCAGAAACAGCAAAAAGGGGTTTGTCATCTTTAAAAACAGCACTTGTAACTTCAAGTACACCAACCAATTTTGCCGTTTGGAGCACATAACAAATTAAAATATCTCCAGGCTGAATATCCTGAGCTAATGCGCGTTGTCTTTCTCTAAATCCTACAACCTTCCGATCCGTCTTCGAGAATCTCTCATAGGCGTCAGGTGTCAGTAGGTTGGTAAAATATGCCATATTAATTTTTGTTCAAAGCTTGCAATCCCTTGCAAATAGGATGTTTAGTGATTGTTTGAGTCCTTGAATTTTTCGCGTCCAAAATAGTTAAAATCTAGTTCACCATTGGCGCAAATTGCTATGGATTTAAGATTTCTTATTTCTTATCGTTTTAAAAACAATACTTGTCTAATCCTTTGCTTGTATAAGCCCTATACT
>CALCFH010000107.1 GCA_937900215.1 uncultured Cryomorphaceae bacterium | reverse complement strand
ATAGGAAAGCACTTTAGCACAACAACCCATCCCGAGGATGTGGCAAAATGTAGAGAAGCTGGAACCAAATCTGTTGTAAATCCGGGAAGTGTAAACAAGGTCTTAATTCGCAAGCCCTCTATTATTGCAGGTGAATACCATTGGGTGAAGTGGGATTTCAGTCTAATTTCTCATAGAGACAATGACAGTCCTATCGGATTTTTATGCATAGGTACGGATGTTACTGTTGAGAAAAATGTTACGGAGAAACTTCTTGAGGCCAACCGCACTTTGAATACGGTAATAGCCAATACAACCGATCAGATTGTTATACTAGACCCCAATCTTCACATTCTCAATTCCAATTACGCTGCAAGCAGCAATGCACGCAGAATTCTTCAAATGCAAGTTGAAGTAAATACGCCTTTCTTACATTACATTCCGTCTGAAATAAAGCCTATCGTAAGTGCAATGCTGGAGCAAGCCCTGATAGGCAATTCTGTTTCAAAAGAAATTGACGTAACCGTTAAACAAGAGCTACATTCGTATATGGTACGATGTTCTCCCCTGTATACTGCGCAGAAAAAACTGAGTGGAATTACTATAATATACTCTGATATTACTTCACTAAGAGAAGCCAATCTAAAGATAGAAAAACAAAATTCTGCACTAAAGAAGATTGTTAGAATACAAGCGCACGAAATGCGCGCACCGGTGAGTAATTTGCTTTCGATCGCCCATCAAAATAAGTCGTACGACGATCAAATATCTGAAGAAGAACGCAGGGTGTATTTTAATGCAATCGGACGAGAAGCGCATCGTTTAGACGAAACCATCCATAGAATTATAGCCGAAATAAACCAGCTTAATTTATCGGATGAAGAATGGAATTCTTTTCAAATTGAAAGCTAGAGCACAAAAGAATTTAAATTAACAATGTCCTTAGATAGCCATTATCTCATGCTCCTTCTTCTCTACAATGGAGTCTACTCTAGAAGTATATAGATCGGTAAGCTTTTGAACTTCGGCTTCTGAATCTTTTACCAAGTCTTCAGACAATCCGTCTTTGCCCAACTTCTTGATCTCTTCCATCGCGTCCTTTCTCGCATTGCGAATGCCCACACGTGCATCTTCTGACTCTGCTTTAGATCGGCGCACAAGTTCTTTTCTTCTGTCTTCTGTTAGCGGTGGGATGTTAATCATGATTACATCTCCATTATTCATAGGATTGAAACCCAAGTTGGCCGCCATAATAGCCTTCTCTATATCAGATATGAGCTTTTTCTCCCAAGGCTGAACAGAGAGTGTTCTTGCATCGGGTGTATTGATATTGGCAACCTGGCTAAGTGGAGTCATTGAACCATAATAGTCTACGCGCACCCCTTCCAACATAGAAGGATTGGCCCTTCCTGCCCTCACCTTAAGCAACTCTTTATCAAGGTGTTGTATGGCTTTTTCCATCTGCTCCTTGGCTGCGTCGAAAATAAAATTCAGTTCTTCTTGCATTGCTTTATTCTATCAATTCTCAACTAAAGTTCCCACTTTCTCACCGCGTATTACGCGCATTAAATTGCCTGGCTTATTCATGTCAAAAACCAAAATAGGCAAGTTGTTTTCTTTGCTTAGTGTAAATGCAGTCATGTCCATTACATTCAATCCTTTAGAATACACTTCGTCAAAAGTAATGGTGTCGTACTTAACGGCATCCTTGTTCTTTTCTGGATCAGAAGTAAAAATACCATCTACTCTGGTTCCTTTTAAGATCACCTCCGCATTTGTTTCAATTGCCCTGAGCGTGGCTGCCGTATCTGTAGTGAAATACGGATTACCCGTTCCAGAACCGAATATAACCACCCTTCCTTTTTCCAAATGGCGAACTGCTCTTCTGCGAATAAAAGGCTCCGCAATTTTATTCATTTCAATGGCAGACTGCAGACGCGTTCTAACTCCAATTTCTTCAAGAGTAGATTGCAGAGCCAGTCCGTTAATCATGGTGGCTAGCATACCCATATGATCTGCTTGAACTCTATCCATACCCGAACTTGCACCTTGTACACCTCTGAAGATATTTCCTCCACCAATTACAATGGCAAGTTGAACCCCTTCTTCCATCACTGCCTTAATCTGATGGGCATACTCCAGTAACCGGCTTCCATCTATACCAAAATCCTGATCACCCATGAGGGCTTCACCACTTAGTTTCAGGAGGATGCGTTTGTACTTCATGATTTTATTATTCTAAGGCGAAAATAGAAAAAGCAAAGGAGCTTATCCTTCATATCTTATACCGAATGTTAGGGTTCTTGGTGCCTCCATCTTTCCTGGCCTACTCATTACGGCTCTATTGTTCAAGTTTTCAGACTGTAGGCTCAATGTCCAGTGCTTTTTTATGGCAAACTGAATCCGCAAATCGATAAGTAAATCGCCACTGCTGAGCTCTTCTCTGTAGGTTCCTATTCCATTTCCTGGCAATATGAAGTCTGTAATTGGCCCATCAAAAATGGCATCTACGTTTTGCATAAAGTCGTTGAAGCGCATACTCGTTCCCAGAGTCCAATTCTTCCAACTCATTTCAATATCCGATCTTATGAGCAGCTTATATCTGTATTTCAATACTGCATTGCTCGCATCAGAGCTACTGCTTTCGTAGGTAAGATCGTTTCCGTTGGCATCTTGAGCATAGATAGCCGTTGGATCGAGTGAAACAGGATCTGCGAAATTTGCACCCGCCATCCACCTAAAATCTACCTTGTTAAATCTCCCTTCGGCACCTAGCTCTAATTCTAGTCCACTTACTGAGGTAGGACCTACATTAACGGATTTAAATCCAAGCCCACCGGGCAATTCCCAGATTCCGAAACTAAATTCCATCATATTGTCATAGCGCATATAGTAGGCTGCGAGGTCTAAATAGCCCTTCCAACTGCTTGTTTTTCCTTGGATCTGCCTTATGCCCAACTCAAAACTATAGCCTGTTTCGGGTTCTAGTTGTGCATTGGGAAAGACGTTTATGGCGCCAATATTAGTTCGAGTAAAGAGTTCTGCCATGCTCGGAAAGCGGAAGCCTTGACCAAAGGAGCTGCGCAGATACGTTGCCTCAAAAGCTCTATAATTCAATCCAAATCGAGCTACGGGCTGAGCATATTTAATCTGGTCTACCCGGGCTTCTTCTACTCTAAAACCAATACTGGTTTTCAATCTATTCCAACTTCCGTCCCATTGAGCAAACCCAGCCAAATTAGAGGCATTGTGATAACCTTCAAAAATCTCAGAATTAGACTGTGCCATTTGCAAGAAAACACCTCCGGTAAAAATGCCCCACTTTTCAGAGAAGTATTGATAAGAGTACTGACTCTGAATCTGTTCTGAGGCATTGTCGAATACAGTAGTTTCATTCGCTGAATTATTTTCCACACGCAAAAACCGGTTCACCCATTCGTGAACACCTTTTCCTCTTCTGTAGCGTATAGAAGGATCAATATAGAAATCGAGCCCGCTGTTCTCGGTAATTGAGCTATCCAGCCCAACATATGGCCTAGAGTAATTATCCCAAAGGAGAGATTCGCCATCCTTAGAAAGCAGAATCCCTCCACCTAAACCTAGGCTTAGATTGTTATTAATATGATAACGGGTTTTGGCATTCAAACGGGCTCTATCATCTCTTTCATTCCACTTAAAACCTGCGCTTTGCTGACCGTATCCACTTAGGTTCAAATCCCATTTTCCCAACTTTCGAGTGTGCAGAAATCGCATTCCAGTCAAGCCTTGGTATCCATCCCACCATTTCCATTCCGCTTTAGGTGGATTGAGGTACGAGCTTTGAAAAACGGCTATGCGGGTAAAGGGCTTTTCACTTGGCTCCAGTGTTCTTAGCTGAATACTTCCATTCAAAGCAGACGATCCAAAAAGTGCGGAAGACGCACCCTTTAACACCTCTACCTGTCCTGCCGCCTCTTGTGGAAGCAAAGACCATTGCACCTGGTTTGCGTCAGCCGACATGAGTGGCAGTCCGTCTAAAAGAACCTGTACTCTTGAGCCTGCTCCATAACTCCAACCACTACCGCTGCGTATATTGGCTTGACCATCTGTAATATTTACGCCCGGTGACTGATTTAGTAGCACCTTCATATCGGTGGTATTCCTATTCTCAATTAAATAGGGCTTCAAAACATTCATTGAAATACTTACATCCTCTTGACGCTGTTCACTTCGAGATGCGGAAACAACAATGGTCTCTAAAAAGAGCGACTCCTCCTTAAGAAAAACCTTCAGTTTATCTGAATCTGCTTCAGGCTTGTATTCTATAGAGGCACTTTGATAGCCAATTAAAGAGAAGAGAATGAGGCTTTTTTGGTTGGATGAAACCTCTATCCAAACCAGACCTTGATCGTTTGAAAGCATGGGCCAAGGCAGTCCATTTATTTGTACAAAAACATTTTGCAAGGGTTGCCTTGTGACGGGGTCTAACAATTCCACTTGCACCTTCTTATTTTGTGTCCAGGCCGTTAGGCAAAATAGCATGGAAAAGATGAAAATAAGTAGACGCATACTTGACATTATTAGGTAGGATTTAGCAATTTCCGAACTTGAATAATACGAAAACCGATACTATCGAAGATAGGAAAGTCAATTTGGTTACCTTGCTTTAATTCAATAAAAAAATATGGAAAAACGCATGAAAGCACTTGTTACAGGTGCCACTTCTGGATTTGGGAAAGCGATAGCTGAAAACTTAGCCAAAAACAACTATGATCTTATTCTTTGTGGAAGAAGAACCGCTCGTTTAGAGGAATTAGCGAATGCACTTAGCCTTGGTTACAACATTCATTGTCAGACTCTTTCTTTTGATGTGCGCGATAAAACCGCCGTAGAATCTGCTTCAAAAAGCGTGAGTATTGGTGAATTAGATGTGTTAATCAACAATGCCGGCTTAGCCGTGGGCCTGTCTACTATAGACAAGGGTGAAATAGACGATTGGGAAAGGATGTTAGACACCAACGTGAAAGGGCTACTTTATGTCAGTCGCTTTTTTCTTCCATCATTAAAAAGAGGAGGCCAGGTAATCAACATAGGAAGTATTGCAGGCAAAGAAGTGTATCCGGGTGGAAATGTATACTGCGCAAGCAAGCATGCTGTAGATGCCTTGAGTAAAGCCATGCGCATTGAACTTTTAGAAAGAGACATTAAGGTCAGTCAGATTTGTCCTGGTATGGCCGAAACGGAGTTCTCTCTAGTGCGGTTTAAAGGCGATGAAGCCAGGGCAAACAGCGTCTACAAAGGCATTGATGCATTAATGGCTGTAGACATTGCCGAAGCCGTTGATTTTATTCTATCTCGACCTAAACATGTGTGCATTAACGATTTAATTATTATGCCTTCGGCTCAGGCTTCGGCGGCTATTTCAAAACGAAGAAGCGAATGAAAGAAGCGCTATACCGATTGGCATGGCTGCGCATACCGGGTTGCGCAAGTGGTTCATTAAAAAGCTTGGTGAGTCACTTTGGAAGTGCCGAACAAGCATGGAAAGCATCTTCAAAAGAACTGAGATCTACGCCTAATTCGAATTTGCGTTTAACCGGCCTCAATGCGGCAAGTAGAGAAAAGGCACTGGTTGAGGCCACAGAATGGCAAAAATTGAATGAGAAGTCAGGGGTGAAAACCATTTTTTATGGAAATCCTGACTACCCATATCTTTTATCAAAATGTCCTGATGCGCCCGCCGTTCTATTCTCTAAAGGGAATTTCAATCCAACTCATCCAAGAATTGTCTCAGTCATTGGCACGCGAAAAGCCACCGATCAAGGATTGCAAGCGGCCAAAGCCATTGTTAAAACCCTATCTGAATATGGCGCCAGTATAGTAAGTGGATTGGCCTACGGAATAGACATAACCGCGCACAGAAAGGCCATGGAAGAAGGGGCCCATACCGTAGCCATATTGGGTAGTGGTTTGGGTCATATTTACCCTTCTGTGCACCGGAAAGAAGCCAAGGAAATTGAACAAGCTGGAGCTCTGATCAGCGAATTTCATCACCTAGCTAATCCAGATAGAGAAAACTTCCCCACTAGAAATAGAATTATTGCAGGCATGGCACATGCCATTATTGTGGTGGAGGCCGGTGCAGAAGGAGGTGCTTGGATAACCGCTCGATTTGGAAACGATTACAACCGAGAAGTTCTAGCTGTACCAGGCGGATGGGATAAGCCGTATTCTTTGGGATGCAACCGACTAATTGGAAGACATCTTGCGGCAATTTTGCCTGCGGCAGAAGAGATTCCCTTTTTATTGGGATGGGATAGACCCTTGGCATCTACTCAAGATCAAAATGCACAAATAGCACTATTCCCACCAAGCCTTACTTATATTGAAGATGTTCTTAAAGAGAATAAAGATCCTATGTCTTTTGATGAATTATCTCTGCGAACACAAAGCAATGCATCTAGCCTGCAATCGGCCTTGTTTGAGCTAGAATTGAAAGGCCTTATTCGCTCTCTTCCGGGTAGATATATTGCCCTTTGCAGATAATGTCATTCATGCAAAGGATTTAGACTCTATTTTTACCCTGGAATGGTAAAAAAGTCGAAATATAAAACCAAGCACAACAGAGGGATTTACTTCACCTTCTTCGGAATTGTAATTGGCCTAGTCATCTTAGTCGCAATTTCGTCTTACTTCCTCTATCAGCGCGAAAAAGAACAGACTGCTCAAGAGTTAAGTCTACAGGCTGAAAAGAGTCTAGACATCATGGAGCAGTTCATTTCAAATGAATTCAATTTTGTTGGGAAGGATTTAATCTATCTTTCTAAAAACCCTGCCTTTACTTGGTATATAAATGAAGATCAAGAGAGTAGTCGTGTTGTTATTGAAAAGACACTCGCCTCTTTTGGAAAAATAAGAGACCATTACCATAAAATTCGATTGCTTGATACGCTCGGTAACGAGGTTCTTAAAATTGACTTTGCACAAGGCAGTGCGCAGATTAACAACAATCTTCAAGACAAAAGCCACCGATACTATTTTCAAGAATCAAAGAATCTAAGAGAAGGAGAAATTTACATCTCCGCTTTAGATTTGAATGAAGAAAATGGCGAAATAAGGCAGCCTTCTACTTCTGTCCTTCGCTTTGTAAGTCCTTTCTATTCTTCAGAGGGCAAGAAAATGGGAAGCATTGTCATCAGTTACAAAGCCAATAGAATTCTAGAAAGAATACCGCTTATTGAAGACAAGTCTTCACTTGTATTTACAATAGTTGATTCAAAGGGAGATTGGCTTGTTGCTCCCCCTCTGCAGTATTATTCGAACGATACCGAAGCGCAATTAAAAGATCGCAATTTCTCAATTAGCTTCCCACAAGAGTGGAAACTAATGCAAGAAGAACCCGAAGGTAAATCTCTAAATGCCATGGGATTTAGCTATTATAGAACTTTAGATTGTAGCCCTTTTTTCGACGGATTAATCGTAACCGAAACCTCTTCCATTCATTGGAAAATGATTTCGAGTTTTCCAAAAGGGCATTTGTCGCAATTGCTTTGGGGTATTCGAAGAGATCTTATGCTATACGGACTTCTAATGCTTGGTTTAATCATTCCAACCATTGCACTCCTATTTCAAAACTTACTTGAGAAAAATCACAGAATCAATAGAATAGCCGAAGACTTAGAAAATACCAACCGCAGTCTATTCCAAAATGAATTAGAGCTTCAGCACAATCTCACTCAGATGGAAGAACTCACTCAAGAAAAAGAGGAGATCATTGAAGAATTAGAGGTCAAGGAAAAAGAGCTCATTGTCGCTCGTGATAGCGCGGAGGAAGCTACCAAGGCAAAGTCGAATTTTCTGGCAACCATGAGTCATGAAATTAGAACTCCATTGAACGCAGTATTAGGCATGACCGACCTCCTATCGCGCTCTCATTTGAATGACGATCAGATGGATTTGGTCAAAACCATCCAAATTAGTGGCGATGCTCTTCTAACTGTTATTAACGATGTACTCGATTTTTCTAGAATTCAGTCGGGCAAAATGATCATTGATTCTCATCCCTTTACAATTGAGAAAGTAGTAAATGAAACCTTTGAAATTGTAGCCAATAAGATTGGGAATAAAGAAATAGAACTGGTTTACGATATAGAAAAAGGCATTCCTACGGTAGTCCTGGGCGATGAGGCTCGGTTGCGCCAAGTACTGCTCAATTTGGTTGGAAATGCAGTGAAATTTACAGAGGCAGGCCATGTCTTAGTGCGCATAAGTGCTAATTCTAGCAAAGAGGGTCTCCCAGGGAATTTTCTTTTCAGTGTAGAAGATACTGGAATGGGAGTGCCAGAAGACAAGCAAAACTTACTCTTCCAACCATTTAATCAAATAGATTCCAGTATTACCCACAAACATGGAGGCTCCGGTTTAGGCTTGGCCATTTCAAGAAAACTGGTGAACAACATGGGTGGAGAGTTTAAGCTCAAAAGCAGTCCGAATAAAGGTTCTTGTTTCCAATTTAGCGTCTATTTAGAGCCTCAAGTGCTTCAGCCTGAAAGCGAACTAAATGACAAACTAAAAGATAAAAAAATTGGCTTAGGTTCAATGTCTCGTCTTCAAGAGAGCGTTCTCACTCAACTTTTCCAGAGAAATAACATTCAAATTCTCAATGAAAAACTAAGCCAAGCAGAAATACTTCTTTGGGAGTATGACAGGAGAGATTCGATACCCATTGGACTCGCAGAGACTTTGAAGATTATCTATTTAAACTGTCCAAAAGATCTCCCCTCAAAGAGCAATGCCAAAGAACTATTCCTACCAAAGCCCTTAGATCAAAGAGCTCTTCTACAATACATTGTCTCATTTGAAAAAAATGCACCCATCACAAAAGAAGCCATTGCCAAATCAAATGCAGAGCTCAGCAACGATAAGGTGAAAATTCTCATTGCAGAAGACAACGCCATTAATATGAAGCTCATAGTCATGATCCTTGAGAAAATGGGGTACCAAGCTGTTTGTGTAGAAAATGGACTAAAAGCAATTGGTGCTTTTGAAAAAGAGCTCTTTGATATTGTTCTGATGGATATTCAAATGCCCGAAATGGATGGAATTGAAGCAAGCAAGAGAATTAGAATCTGGTTCGGGAATAGACCGGTAATAATTGCCCTCACTGCAAACGCTATGGAAGGGGATAAAGAGCTCTATTTAAAGGAAGGAATGGACGATTATATAGCAAAACCGATTCAATTTGAGCTACTTCAAAAAAAGCTAACCCATTGGGTAAAAGAGTCTAGAATACGCAACGGACTGTCTCAATAAGACTTGGTGTATAGAATACACTAAGTACCTGATAATTAGAATCTAATGATCGGATGTTTTGCTTTACTTTTGCTGAAAATCTAATCTTCTTTGCATGCATAACGCATTTCAGAATCAGATAGACTCATTCATGGCAGGCGTTCGCGCCAAGAATAACCATGAACCTGAGTTCTTACAGGCCGTTCAAGAAGTAGCTGAAACGGTAATTCCATTTATCGAAGATCATCCTCGATACAAAACAGCAAAAGTGCTTGAGCGCATGACCGAGCCAGAACGTACAATTATTTTTCGCGTTCCGTGGCTAGATGATGCAGGAAATGTACAGGTGAATCGTGGCTATAGAATTGAATTCAATTCTGCCATAGGACCTTACAAAGGCGGACTGCGTTTTCATCCGTCTGTAAATCTTTCCATTCTTAAATTTTTGGGCTTTGAACAAGTCTTCAAAAACTCGTTAACTACACTTCCTATGGGCGGTGGAAAGGGCGGTTCTGACTTCGACCCAAAAGGGAAATCAGACAATGAGGTTATGAAGTTTTGTCAAAGCTTTATGTCTGAATTGTCTCGCCATATTGGTGCAAATACTGATGTTCCTGCCGGAGATATTGGCGTAGGTGGAAGAGAAATTGGCTATATGTTCGGCCAATACAAACGTTTACGCAATGAGTTTACAGGGGTTCTAACAGGTAAAGGATTGAATTGGGGAGGTTCACTCATACGCCCTGAGGCTACTGGTTATGGTTGTGTGTATTTTACAAAGGAGATGCTTGCCGCCAAAAACGAATCTTTGAACAAAAAGGTCGTAGTAGTTTCTGGATCTGGAAACGTGGCACAGTATGCTATTGAAAAAGCGACAGAATTAGGAGCTAAGGTAGTAACTGCTTCCGATTCTTCCGGTTTTATCTATGATGCCTCAGGTATCACTGCCGAAAAGCTCGACTTCTTAAAAGAACTTAAGAATGTTAAGAGAGGAAGGATTTCTGAATATGCTGATAAATTCGGTTGCGAATTCTATGAAGGCAAAACCCCTTGGGGTATTAAATGCGATGTTGCTCTTCCTTGCGCCACGCAGAATGAATTAAATGGAGAGGATGCCAAGGAATTGGTTAAAAACGGAATTATAGTTGTTGCTGAGGGAGCCAATATGCCCTGTACACCAGAGGCTGTTGAAGTTTTCCATGCAAATAAAATTTTATTTGCTCCAGGTAAAGCATCAAATGCCGGTGGGGTTGCGACAAGCGGACTAGAAATGTCTCAAAACTCACTTCGTATGAATTGGACTAGAGAAGAAGTGGATGCCAAATTGCATGCTATTATGGTTGACATTCACCATTCTTGCCAGAAATATGGTACCGAAAGCGATGGGTATGTGAACTATGTTAAAGGAGCAAACATTGCTGGTTTCGTAAAAGTGGCCGATGCAATGCTCGACCAAGGATTGGTTTAATCTCCCAACGGATATTAAAAAACCCCGCAATTGCGGGGTTTTTTATTTTTTGCCTCTCACTATTTCATTCCAATTTGAGCTATTTCTATGCGAAAATGCTCTGTCTTTTTGTTGCCTACAAGAAATGCTACTTCCTCTAGTTGAATGCCTGAAAAATTACTCTTGTTTAGTCTTTGTCCTCTAAAAGAAGGGTAAAGCAACGCAAAAGGCAATTCAATGGTTTCCCATTCTCCAGAAGTCTGAAATTCAATTATATATGAAAAATAGTCTTTAGCGTTCTCTTTCACTCTAAATTGATACTTCTTTCCATCTCCTTTTATCCTCAAAGTAAAAGAAGAAAAGTCTTTTAGTTCCTGGGCTGAAAAGGAAGAACGAATAGAGCTAAAGCCTCCGTTATTGGCTGTAGATACATCGCCCTCAAAAATTGCCTTTCCCTCCGAACTCAAATGAAGGCTCCCTTGTGAAAGTCCACCCATAACTCCATCGTCTACTACTTGCCACTTATTTATCTCTCCCTTCTTTTCAAAGTCAATTAAAGTCTTCGGGCTTGAAACAACAAAAAAGGAAAGAAAGCCTAGGAGAAAGTGTGCGTTCATGGTCTGAATTTATAGTTATAACTCAGAAATAGCCATTTAGTTGAGCGCATTGTTAAATCCATTTACTCCTGCTAGATGAGATGCCAAGGTACTGTGTGGCCAATTCTTTATGCTTTAGCCGGATGAATTCCATTTCAAAGACCCATTCAATTTAGACTGCTCTGGTCTTCTCATTTGGAGAGTAAGGTATACCAATAAAAAAGCGACCCTATTTCTAGGGCCGCTTTTAACAAATTCTATATTGAGAATTGCATTTCTAATTCTTCACCACCTTTTCTTGGAATAGGCCTTGAGAGTTAGAAATATTCAGCATATACACGCCAGAAGCAAAATCAGCTAGATCTAAAACTGCTTCAGCCTGATTTTCATAGTGTTGGCTAAATAAGATTTTACCATTCATATCCAACAACTCAACTTTAGAAGATTCTCTACTTAAAGTAATATATACTTTCGAGCTGGTTGGATTGGGATATACAGCTATTCCGTTTAGAGATGCAATACTTCCATTCAATTCATCTCCTTTAGCACTAGTACATCCACCTGATCCATTGTAGAACTTGCGCTCTCTACAAGAAACTGCAGTATTATAAACCGATCCATTGTCGTTTACACGAGCGAATACGGCGAATTCGTAATTGGCAGATGGATCACAGGTTCCAGTAAAATTCACCGTAGCAGATGTATTGGTGCTCAAACTCGTTTGTCTCCATGCCGCACCTACTCCAGCCTGGCGATACTGCATTCTATACCCAATTAGACTTACACCTGTAGTTAATGTTGGTGCTGTCCAAGAGCCTATAAAGGTTACCGCGTTTGGTTTAGCTAGGCTAAAGTTATCTGGGGTATAAGGTGAATTTAAAGTACTCACTGTAACGCTAGCCGAATCTGAACATCCTGCCTCATCAGTTACAACCACTTGATAGGTTTGACCTTGTTGCCCATAAATAAATCGTGTTGTTTCACCCGTATTCCAAAGGAAAGTTTTGATCTTATATCCGCCTGAGAAAATCCCCTTTAAGAGGGCAGAGTCTCCAGCGCAGAAGGGGGCAACTAACTCTATTGCATTCACAGTCATAGGAGCACAAGCCGCATCAAAAGGAGTAGGACAAGAATAAGTCCAAACACCAGCGCTTCTCATTCCAATTCGCACTTCGTTGGTTGTACCAAATGATTCCGCAAGGAAGTTCTGCGAAGAAATAGCAGTACTAGTCCATGTTTTAGGCGTTTTCCAAGTACTGGAGCCCACTTCCCTAACTTGAAGAGACATTAAATCTCCTGTACCGGGCATTGTAAACTGTACATTATAACTACGTGGTGCGCTTAAAAAGCTAACACTTGAAATCTGAGGTAGACTTGCATCAGCACAACGATCTTGAACAGAGAAGTTGTCTACATATACATCCGGCCCATAGCCTGAGTTCATATTGAATTGAAACTCCACCGTTTTCCCAACGTAAGATGCATCTAGTGAAATCTGCTCTGCAATAAAATCGGAAGAAGTTGGAGGAGCATTATCTTGCGCATTAGGACTTGTAAAGCTTGGGCCGTATAGATGAGACAATGTATCCCAAACTGAAGTACCCACTTCTCTAACCACTAATACTAATTCGTCATTTGGATAGGAGGTATAATACAAATGTGCCCAATCAAAAGAAACGTTTGCCTCTTGAGAGATCAGAATTCTTGGAGACTGAGCAATACCCGTTTGACCACTTTGCCAAGACCAGAAATCCCCTTCCATATGGCCTCCTGTAGCCGACTGAATTACGATTTGAGTTCCTAAGTCTAAGCTCCAGCAGCTAGGAGGCCAAACATCAAAATCCTCCGTATAGGGTAAAGCATAATCATCACAAGGTGTGGTGAATGAAGTTCCCCTTGAATTCGAAAAAGTAGAACCACATCTCTGCCTCACATAGGCATCATAGCCTGTATTCGAATTTAAGCCAGTTAATAGGGTAAATGTATCCGTAGTAGTTACAATAGATCCTGTTGACTGGAAGAAGCCGGCTGTATCATATTCAAGCTCATATACTGAGCCGATTCCTGTTGAAGACCAACTCACTAGCACTTCCGTTGAGGAAATAATTTGATTGCTAATTGAATTTGGTCGAAAACAACCTATCAAAGATTCCACACTAAAATTATCTACATATACATCCGGTCCCCAACCTGAATTAAGATCAAATCTAAATTCAACGGTCTTTCCGATATAACTTGAATTAAGAACAACACCCTCCGAAATAAAGTCGGCTGGATTCGCTGGAGGACTGGAGCTTGCGGCATTAGGACTCGTAAAACTAGGTCCGTTTAAATTGACAAGGGTATCCCAAGAAGAGGTTCCTACTTCGTGAACCAGTAATAAAAGCTGATCGTTCGGATAGATAGCACCATATAAGTGAGCCCATTCGAAATCTACAGAAGTAGCACTACTTATGAGCATAGAGGGAGAGAGTGCATACCCTGTTTGTCCAGCATTCCATGTCCAGAAATTACCTTCCATATAATTACCAGAGGCATCTTGTGTTACCACTTGGGTTCCACCATTTAAATCCCAACAACTAGGAGGCCAAGTATTAAAATCTTCTAAATAAGGCAAGGCCAAGGCTGTACAAGGAGTTACAAAACTGGAAGTCTCCCAAGGGCTTACGTTGCCGAGCCCACAGCTATCTCGTAGATAGAATATATAGGTAGTATTTGGTATCAATCCACCCAAGGTGTATTGAACCTGGTTTAAGGATGTAAACCCAATATCACCAACCGTTAAGGTCTGGCCTTGTGGTTTAATAGCTATATTATAGTTCAATCCGCTCCCATTTGGTGTCCAACTGAAATTTGCTTGTGAGCTTGTTTGTGTAGCCGAAACAATGGTAGGTGCGTTGCACGGAACAGATGTGCTGATACTTATGTCATCAATAGACATATCACTGTAGAAGCTAGCACCTGCCTCACCTCTGAATCTCAATTGAATTGGACTTGAATAGCCTGATAAAACTTGACTTGAAACCAACCATGGAGAGGCTCCTGAGGTTTGTTGTTGGCCTACAACGGTAATGGCATCTCTATTCCAAACTCCATTGTTGGCTATATCAACATGCAGGGTTCCCATTGTCGAGCCATACATATGGTAGTAAAATTCAAGTATAGCGTTAGATAGTCCAGAAATATCAATAAGCGGAGATAATAAAATCGCTGAATCACCTAATATAGAAGGACTAGATGTTTCCATATACATATACTTTCCACCCGCTGTGCCAAAAGAAGTATTGTCATAGAAGGGACCAGTATCTGATGAATTTTCATTAATACCTTCCGCATCTTCTACTTCCCATCTTGGATTGGATGAAGAGGTGGTTGTAGTCCAGCATGCTCCATAATCAAGAGAATAACCCAAAGTTAGAGAGGTAAAGTTTTGAGTGAAAGGTGCCAAAATGGTTCCACAAGGAGTGGTAAAACTAGTTGTAAGTGCAGCACTGGTACCCCCAGAGGCACAGATCAAATACCAATTGACAACATAGGTGGTACTACTCGCTAAGCCACTTAGTGTTAAAACATTGCTTGTTGTGGAAACCGATGTTCCCGCTCCTGTTGCGAAGCCTTGTACGCCGTATTCTATATAATAGTTTGGAGTTATTGTCGTAGCCGGAGTAAAAGTAACTACCGCACTGTTTGCTCCAATTTGAGTTCCAAAGCTTCCTGCAAAAGAACAAGCTCCCGTTGCAGCCAAAACAGCAGCCTGGGCATTTACCCTACCATATCCTAAATCGTTACTCCATGTACTACTTGGTTTGTTGGGATTAGCTGTATAGCTGTATCCTCCAGCCTTTTCTGCTGTATTTTCAAGTATGGTTCTGGCCTCGCTTTCTGTTAATGAAAGATTGGCTGAAAGAACCAATGCCATAACGCCTGCGGCATTAGGACAAGCTGAAGAGGTTCCATTAAAAGTGGGAACATAGTCTCCTGAAGAGTACCCTGAGGGTCCTGAGATATCTGTTGCATAAATCTTTACACCCGGCGCAGCCACGTCCGTATCTGGACCGTAGTTAGAGCCCCACCATGTTTCTCCATCGCAGGAAGTCGGACTTTTTCTTTGACCACACATGCTCATGGCTGCTACAGAAATAACTTCTGAATAAGAAGATGGATAATGTGCTGTGGTAACATTACTATTACCAGCGGCAGCCAATACAGGAGCGCCCAGGCCTCCTCTACCCAGATTTGTTGCATTTGCAAATGGAACGCTGATTAAACTGGTTGGCGAACCACCACCCCAACTATTGCTCAATATATCTGCACCTGCCGTTTGCCACGCCCACGTAATTGCTCCACCAATACCAGAAGAAGTGGTCACCCAATTTCCTGCCGCATTGCTATAAGCAATCCTCACAGGTATGATTTTACAATTGTAAGCTACTCCAGCGGTACCTAAGTTGTTATTTCCAACACTAGCTATAATTCCCGCACAAGCAGTTCCATGGGCATCATCATTAATTGGAGCACCAGCGGTAAGTCCAAAGGCGTCATAACCGGGTAGTAAATTGGCCAAAAGATCAGGGTGAACTAAGTCTACCCCTTCATCTAAAACTGCCACCTTAATGGAAGATGAACCCGTGGTAGTATTCCAAGCCGGAAATACATTCATATCTTCTCCAACAATTCCGTTGTATTGAAGTGAACTTCCAGTGTTGTTTAGAGACCATTGGTAGGTCATAGCAGGATCGTTTGTAGACAGCCTTTTCATAAGCCTAAGCATATCTGGCTCTACGAATGCGATATCTTGATCCGACAACAAAAGATTGGAAATCTGACGAGGCAAATCACCGCTGTTCTTGGGTAGGTTCAATTCAAATAAACCGGGCATAAAACTCGGCTCAATTTGAGATATGCCCATTTGAAACAGCGTGGACTTTATCTTGTTGATACTTCTATTCTCTTTCAACTGAACAAAAACAGAGTTTAAAGCAAATTCTTCCGTTCCGTCTTCATAAATCAATCCCCTCGAAACAAATACAACCTCAGGATATTGGCTTAAAACCCCAGATACCGTTTCCCAAGTAATGCTTCTGTCATACGTTAGCAAGGTGAGCTTTGGAGATGGTAAGAACGAATGTTCTTTTATAAAGCCAAGGTTTTCAACGATCTCAAGCATTCTTGCCTCACTCGTATTCGGAGTAAATTCTACAAGAGCTCGATCTTTTGAATTTACATAGGAAATGGTTTCACCATTTAATATGTACTGTGTAATTCCTTCCTGAGCCACTAGTTTCGCCGTAGGAGCGAAGCCAAAAAGGCCAAAAAGCAATACAAGAAAATAATTCCTTTTCATTGGAGTAGGTTTAGGTTACAGGTTTCTTCATGACTAATAAATGACAATCCTATGTTCAATAGCATCATACACATCTATTTTAAGTTTCCTAAAGTACTGTTAATTTCTATGCAAAATAGAGCTAACTAAAAATCCCTACTTCGCAGCAGGGATTTTGTCTGTTTATGCTCTAATACCAAGATCTTTTATAGCTATTTGATTCAATTCATAGTTCGCCTCAATACCGAACAGGGTATAGACCAAAATAAAAATTGAGCAGTCTACAAATCAAATAAGAGAACCTTGCCAACGCTCGAATTCGAACCTGCCGTTCCGGGCGCACCAACCGCAATTTGAGTTGGATTGATGAACTGAATGGAAGATCCCAATTTCTCTATAGAATCAAATCCATCAGAGACAAATGTCTTTTCAAGGCTTGCGGTTGTGCTTGCAATTTGATAAAGATAGGCTTCTCCATTGCTGCCTTTATTGGGCGCTCCAATTGCCAAATGTGTATCGGATACGGCCATTGCTTCTCCAAAACCACAGTCGATGCAGGGGGAGGAAATAGCAAAAGCAAAGACCCAATTATTTCCATTCTGTCTGAAGACGTAGGCCTTATTTGCTCCTGGAGCAGAAACAACTAATTCACTCCCATTGAAAACAACACTGCTTCCAAATTCGGCATTCAAGCTGCGATCGTTTGCGTTTATTTGGCCCATTGGCTGCCATGTGGAACCTGATTTAGAATACACATAAATCGAACCCGAATTCTGTATGCTAGCAGTTCCAGCGGCATTTTGATCTTGGCCTGGCGCTCCAATAAATAACCAATTCTCATTTCCTGCAATCGAATGACCAAAGGCATCTCCCGCGGCTCTATCTGTGGCAACCCATTTTGAATCGAAAGTTACATTGCCATTCGCTCTAGAGTAGAAATAAACCGCACCCGCGTCTATGGCTGATACCGAGCCCGCAGCATTTAAATCGTTCTTGGGCGATCCGATAGCCAAATAATTTGAATCTAGATAAAGAACACTTCCAAATTCATCTCCCAATTGTGCATCCGCAGCCACAATTTTTTGATTGTACGTCCAATTGCCCTCTGCCTTTTGCTCAAGCAACCAAAGGCTTCCGCGATCTTGATTATCACCAGGGCTGCCTATTGCGGCCATGGTGTTTTTCATTTGAACAGTAGACCCAAAAACATCCATTGCAGAACGGTCTGGAGAGCTTACTAAATTCCACTCCTTCCAACCTTCATTGGTATTTGAATACACGGCAACCGCTCCCATTTCTGGCTGTAAACCAATATCTGTGCTATCGTTTGCCTCTGAATACAATCCATTCCAGCCTGGCATTCCAACCAATATCCAATCGCCATTGGAAGCTAGAGACGTTCCTGATAATAACTCCAACGAAGCATAAACCGAAGTGATTTCCGAGGAAGCCGTATCGCCCGTTTGGCAATTCACATTTACAAAGGTTGAATCTTTCGACTTTCTACCGAATTGATTTGTTACCGTTACAGTATACCAACCCGTAGTAGTTGCCGTAATGCTCTTAGTGGTTTCGCCCGTACTCCACAAATAGCTTGGATATCCAGTGGCCGCATTAAGCGTATCACCATTCAGATAACAAATGGCTGCCGAATCAGGCAATACATCCACTGAAAATGGATCGCTTGGCATATCAATCTTATCATTACAAAACACTCTGAATTCACCCGGTTGAAGAGTAATCCAATAATTGTTTGAATTGGTTGTAATGCTGTCTTGATCGAGTAATGAATACCACGTACCTAAAAAAGGCAAGAACAGGTTTCTACTCTGAACTGCTACATCTGTATTGGCAATAACCGCAAAATTCCTACCTCCATCTGCCAATCGGATGGTCTTTACAAGTCCGTTCATGGAATATTCCAATGGATCATTTCTAAAAGCTGCCTCAGTAGTATGCAAATGAATCATATCTGCATAAACTCTAAATAATTCTCTTCTATAGCTCTTAGCAGGATAATCCCATCGTATGGGTTTGTTGTCTAAGTGACAATTGCTATTGATGGTTCCATTTCCGCATGTATTTATAGAAAAGTCATATCCCAATTCACCGAATTGCCAAATCATTTTAGGACCCGGAGTAGCAAACAACAGAGCCGCCGCCATACCATTTCTCCGCACTGCAGTAGCTGTATCACGCACATTGTGGCCACCAAAAGAATTACCAAAATTGATCGCTCGAGTGGTTACTCTTTCTTCATCATGACTCTCCATATACGTTACCAGACCTTTGGCCCACCATCCGCGGTTAGACGCCAATCCCCAACTCAAATTACTTGAGTAACCCATTGCTGCATCGCTATAGGAGCTGTTCATATCTCCCCAAAACATAAAGCCCATTCCAGATAGAGCTGTTTCTTCGGAGTTGTCTGAAAAATGCTCGAGAATCATATAGGCTCCGGGAGTAATAGACCAAACATAGTTACCATACTCAGACAAAATATTTACTCTACTTTGATCGTAGGCATTCCAAGCCGCAATGTTTCCAATGCTATTGTTCTGGGTAAATCCTTTAGACATATCCACCCTAAACCCGTCTACCTTATACTCTTCCAACCAATGCTTGAAAACACGCTTGGCAAAATATTTTGTGTGAGGACTTTCATGATTCATATCGTAGCCCACATTAAAGTCGTGTCTTGGGAAGGTGTTAAACCAAGGATTATTCGAAGCAGGCTGATTATTGGCATTGTCCCAATACATTCTGGCCAACGGACTTTGTCCGAATTGGTGATTGAGGGTGATATCTAAAATTACCGCAATACCCCTTTTGTGGCATAAATCAATAAAGCGTTTTAAATCATTGGCTGGTCCGTAATACTTATCAGGTGCCAACATAAACATGGGATTATAGCCCCAACTATCATTGCCTTCAAACTCCATTACAGGCATAAGTTGGATGGCATTGATATTCAGAGAATCGAAATAATCAAGTCGATTTATGAGTGCATTCCAAGTGTGTTGAGAATCGAAATCGCGCAGCAGAAGCTCGTAAATGATAAGGTCGCGTGTGTCTGGCTTTTGATAATTATAGGTGGTATCCCACTGATAAACCGATGGTCTGGTCTGAAAAACACCCACAGGAAAACTCTGACCCACAGGATAGAATGGCCGATTAGGAAAAGTGGCTTGAGACAAATATTGGTCGTTCCAAGGGTCTAGAATCAATGTGCTATAGGGGTCGGCTATGCGTATACCCTCTGTGCCTACGTGATACTGAAATCTATATCTGGTTTGATGATTCAAACCTGTGAGCTCTATCCAAAAAGTAGTGCCATCGGGAGTAGGCGTCATTAGGTAATTGGAGTCGAGCTGCCAATTGTTAAAGTCGCCCACCACAAAAACATACGGCTTACCCGGTGCACGCAACTGAAGGTGAACCGAATTTGCAGTTAAAACGGTAATACCATCTTCCCTGCCTGCCGGAACGGGCTGTGGCGTAACTCCAAAACCTCTATTGATAACAACCGAATCGGTTGCAAAAAAACCAGAACCCGTATCGGCCTGAAGAACCAGAGAGTGGCTACCTGGAGAGAGCATAGACCCAGAGACATTGACAGTAAGTACTTTAGAAGAATTGCGACTGCCCACTATGCTTCCATCTAATTCGAAGCGAATGGCAGCACGTTCAGAGGTCTCGCCTCTGAATTCTAGATTTCCATTTGGATTTAGAATCAGCGGACCATTTCCATTTTGAGTAATGGCAGAAATAAAAGGGCCAGAATAGGCATCAACAAAAATGTCTCCCCCGCCAGTAGCTCTTCCAACAGTATTTCCATTTTGATTACGAAAAACAAAAGCCAATTTCTGAAGGCTTTCTCCCGCTGGCATGGAGTGAAAACTTTGAATATGATATGTTTTAGTATGCAAATTCCCCAAGGTATTGGTCATTAAAACCGAAGGATCTGCCGTACCCCAATTGCCTTGTACATGAAGCCAACTACTGGCATTTGCGCTCGCAGAAGTGATTAAACCCATGTGGGCATACACAGGCGAAATTCCACTTAAGGCTTCATTTCCTTGCGCTGCATTGTATACAATTGTAACCGTATCGGATTCATTAAACCAGGCAGGAATTACTGTTACTTGTGCTTTACCACCAATAAAAACTAGGGTAAAAACAATGGAGAACAAGTAGTTAATATTCTTCATTACAAACGAATTAGGGCTGGAAAGATAATGAAAACGTCAAAAAGACACTAAGTGTTTAAGTCAAAAAAAATACGCCTTAAATCTGTAGCATTTCTTATTCCCTCTAATCAGCAAGAATACGTAGTTTCGAACTTTATAAATCCAGTACACCATGAAAGGAATAATTCTAGCAGGCGGCTCGGGCACTAGACTGCATCCCCTTACACTTGCCGTGAGTAAGCAACTGATGCCGATTTACGACAAGCCCATGATTTATTACCCTTTGAGTACACTCATGCAGGCTGGAATTCGTGAAATTCTCATCATTACTACTCCGCACGACATGCCTCTATTTCAAAAGCTTTTGGGCGATGGTAAGCGAATTGGCTGTGCGTTTAGTTATGTTATTCAAGAAGATCCAAATGGATTAGCCCAAGCTTTTGTTTTAGGAGAGTCTTTTATAGGAGACGATTCGGTTGCCCTCATTCTAGGCGATAATATCTTCTATGGTTCTGCCATGGAGGAGCTCTTGAAAAGCAGTCAAAATCCCCAAGGAGGTGTTGTCTTTGCCTATCAGGTTTCAGACCCCGAGCGCTATGGTGTGGTGGAATTTGATCAAAACAATATTGCTATTTCCATAGAGGAAAAACCCCTAAAGCCTAAGTCGAGATATGCCGTTCCTGGACTGTACTTCTACGACAATCAAGTAGTCGAAATCGCCAAAAACCTTAAGCCTAGTCCTAGAGGAGAATATGAGATTACAGATGTCAATAAGATCTACTTAGAAAAAGGTCAACTCAAAGTGGGTATTCTAGATAGAGGAACCGCTTGGCTTGATACAGGAACGCACAAATCTCTTATGCAAGCGGCACAGTTTGTTGAGGTAATTGAAGATAGACAAGGCCTGAAGGTAGGTTGCATTGAAGAAATTGCATTTGAACAAGGGTTTATTAATGCAACTCAGCTGGCAGAAATTGCCGAGCCATTGATTAAAAGTGGATATGGCACTTACCTCCTCAACCTCATTGAGAATTCTGAGATATAATCATGCAGAGAAGCTTTGAAGATTTAACCACTCTTTTCAATGAATACCTTCATCAGTACTCTATTGGTGAAGAGCCGAAGGGTTTGTATGAACCGGCCCAATACATCCTCGATTTAGGTGGAAAACGCCTTCGTCCGATTCTGGTTTTGGCTGCCTGCGAACTCTACGGAACAGCCGCCGAAGAGGCATTGCCTGCAGCACTTGCGGTTGAGGTATTCCACAACTTTTCATTGGTACACGACGATATTATGGACAAGGCCCCCATGCGCAGGGGGAAATCTACGGTGCATGAAAAATGGAATCTCAACACGGCCATTCTTAGTGGAGATGCCATGTTGGTTGAAGCCTACCGCTTACTTTGCGAAGCACCCCAAGCCTTGATTCCAGAATTGCTCTACTCCTTCTCAGCTATGGCTCGGCAACTTTGCGAAGGCCAGCAATTGGATATGGAATTTGAAGAAAGAACCCAGGTAAGTACTTCAGAATATTTAGAAATGATTGAAGGCAAAACCTCCGTTCTTATCGGATGCGGACTTCAACTGGGCGGCATTATTGGCGGGGGCAAAGAAGACGCACTCAATCACCTATATACTTTCGGTCTTGAGCTAGGACTGGCCTTTCAGATTATGGATGATTGGTTGGATTGTTTCGGAGATTCCAAATTAACGGGGAAGCAAACAGGCGGAGATATCTTAACGGGCAAACACACTTTGCTGCATATTCTGGCGAAAGAGAATAAAGACTTCGAAGTTAAGCTATCTGACGCTCTTTCCTTAACCAATCCCGAGCAAAGGGTACAATCTGTTAAAGATATATTCATACAATCAGGTGCTGCCGAGGCTTGTAAAGCCAAAGCACAACAATTGTATCAATCTTCGCTGGCTCATTTAGATAAAGCCATTCCGAAAGGCGTTAACTCTGATCCTTTGAAACAATTTGCCTATTCCTTGGTAGAAAGAAACTTCTAAATGGCCTTCCGCAATGCCTAGCTCTGAAGATTCATTTAATGCCGTATTGGATTTAGTTGCTCACCAATTGTCGAAAGACCTCAACCACTCTTTTAGTGCAGAACCCTTGCTACTTTCTCAGGAGCTCGCTCTTTATTGCGAAGGACTAAGTAAATCGGGTTATTCTAAGATTGCCCAAACGCTATATAAAGTAGATGTCTCTGAAGATGTTCTAATCACAGAGGTTCAAAAAAGAACCCACGAGTCTGAGGCACAGCTCTTGGCCCGAATCATCCTTAAAAGAGAGCTTCAGAAAGTCTTATTCCGGCTTTCACATGCGAATATGGGCTTAGAAGAATACATAAATCGCATTCTTTCTCCCTAGCATAATCTTGCTATGCTGCCTACCTTTGAATGGTTCTTTTCCACTTAGGGAGAAAGTAGAAAAAGAACTGCCTTAACCTTTTGATTCAATCCCCTAATTATTATGAGTACCGATAAGAAATATCAAAACTTAAAGGAATTCTATCCTTTCTATTTAAAAGAACACAGCAATAGCACAAGCCGAAAGCTGCATTTCATCGGTACAGGCCTAACTCTCTTTTCTCTAAGCCTTGGATTTATTTTTCTCGATTGGAGATACTTTGTAGCGGCTCCTTTGTTTGGATATGGATTTGCTTGGATTGGACACTTCTTTTTTGAGAAAAACAAACCCGCCACCTTTCAATATCCAGGATTTTCTTTAGCCTCAGACTTTATTCTCTTTTTCGATCTCCTTAGAGGAAAGGAAAAATTCTAATCTTCTTTTTCTCCTGCGCCTTCGTATAGAGTGTCTACGGTATGGGCATTCAGTCCTTTTTCGCGAAGCCATCGGGCCAAGGTCTTTTTAAATCCGTGCGTAACGTAAATATTCTCCGCTTCGGTTTGCCGAACGGCCCAATTCAATCCTTCCCAGTCTGCGTGGTCAGACAAAATAAATCCTCGGTCGTACGATGCCATCCTTCCCTTTCCTCTTACGCCCATCCAACCCGATGCGAATGCGGTGGAAATAGGCCCAAGCTTTTGCTGCCATTCTTCAGTTAAGAAGGAAGACGGGCACATAATAATGGCTCCTTTTAACTCCTTTAAGTCGCGAACCGATTGAATGGGAGTAGTTTCTGGAAGTCTAATTCCCTGTTGGCGCAATACTCGATTAAGCTCTTCTGTAGTAGGAGCCGTAAATATGGGGCCGATGTCTGAGTTCAAATGATGCAATAGACGCTGCGCCTTGCCCAATGAATAGGAACACAATACACTGGTAATTCCGTTTTCTCTATTGTCTCGCCACCATTGGTCTATTTCTGCATGCACAATGGAGGGCTTGGGCCAATGATAAATGGGCATTCCGAAAGTAGACTCCGTTATGAAGTGATGGCATCGCACGGCTTCAAAGGCTTGTGAAATTCCATCTTCCTCTATCTTATAATCGCCGCTGATTACCCAAACTTCTCCTTTGTATTCGACCCGAATTTGCGAGGAGCCTGGGATATGTCCCGCAGGATGAAAACTAAACTGTACTCCATTCTCAACAAGTACTTCTCCATATTCAACCGTTTGTATAAAAGCTTTAGGAATTCGGTGTTGTATGGCGGGAGCAGCATCTTTATGTGTTAAATAAACCGTATGGCCGTAACGAGCATGATCGGCATGGCCGTGGGTTATAAGCGCTTTTTCTACCGCTTTCCATGGATCGATATATACATCCGCCCTCGGACAATAAATCCCGTTGTCATTAAAAACGATAAGTGCCATTTTGCTTGCTTAATTTAGCCCAAAATTAAAGTATGGAAAAGTCGATTACGAGCAATACGGCTCCCAAAGCAGTAGGGGCCTATCCCCATGCCAGAAAGGTAGGTGACTTATTGTTTCTTAGCGGAGTTGGTCCAAGAGTAGCTCAATCGGGTCTGCATGACTCCGCCGTTCCTGGTTTAGAACTCGACCACAATGGCAATTTTAAGTCGTTTGATTTTGAAGCACAAGTGCATTCTGTATTCGCCAATGTAAAAGCAATACTAGAAGCTTCAGGAAGTGATTGGGAAAAACTCGTAGACATTACCGTCTTTTTAGTGGATATGAAAAGAGATTTTCACACTTTCAATCGCATCTATGCGGAGTATTTCACAAACAATCAGCCCTGTAGAACTACCCTAGCCATTAACGCCCTTCCTACTCCTATTGCTATCGAATTAAAATGCATTGCAACTCTATAATCTCAATAATCACTTCATGGAAAACGTAAATATTGCTCAACTAGAAGATATCAGCGGCCAAATACTCACATGGGTTATGCTAAGAGGCCCACACGTCTTTCTTGCCATTGTGGTTCTTTTGGTAGGTCTTCAGATCATCAAGAAGATGATTAAACTGATGGGACGCATTCTCGACAAAAGAGAAATGGACCCCACTCTTAAGCCTTTTCTAAGCAGTCTTGTTGGCATTATTCTTAAGGCCATGCTCCTCATTTCTGTGGCCTCTATGGTTGGAATTGAAACCACTTCCTTTGTAGCTATCCTAGGAGCAGCAGGTTTGGCCATTGGTCTTGCACTTCAAGGTACACTTCAGAATTTTGCAAGCGGGGTTATGATTTTGATATTTAAACCTTTTCGCGCAGGAGATTTCATTGATGCTGGTGGCCTCAAAGGAACCGTTAGCGCCATCGAAATCTTTAACACCAAACTGCTAACGGTACAAAATCGATTGATCATCATTCCAAACAGCGCTATTACTTCGAGTAGCATTGTCAATTTTTCTACTATGGATACGGCCAGAGTAGATTTTACCATAGGGATAAGCTATACCAGCAATATTAAAACTGCCAAAGACATTATTGAGCGTATTTATTTAGCTGATCAGAGAGTTTTAAAAGATCCTGCGCCTATGGTTGCGGTTTCCAATCTGGGCAACAGCAGTGTAGACCTAACCGTTCGTTGTTGGGTGGCGGCTCCTGATTATTGGGATGTATTCTTCCACTTTAACGAGCAATTTAAGATTGAGCTAGAAGCAGGAGGAATTAGTATTCCTTTCCCACAAATGGATGTTCACTTAATAAAGGAGTAAACTCAACCTTTTACTCGCCTTACACTAAGGTTCATTTCAGAGAAGCACTCTACTTCTTTGGAATGAACCTTTTTCATTTTCTTCCCACCGCTTCTCTTTCATTTTTTGTTAGCCACCTTTTTTTCCTTCCTCACAAAGCCTAGATGCTCTAAAGGTTCTAGCCAAGAATCACAGGCCTTTTCTGCCCATTCAACCTATTCCGAAAAAGGGTAAACCCTGATATAAGTCAGCTTTTAGGGTGATATTAATCATTCGCCTCAAAAAGGCCTCCGAATAGCTTTGCTCTCATAGAATACATCCACCCTATGAGTGCCATTTACCTCCTTATCGCCGTCAGTCTTATTGTGGCCGTCGGTTTCCTAATGGCCTTTTTATGGAGTGTTCGCGATGGGCAGTACGACGATTCCGTTAGCCCTTCTGCACGACTACGATGGCATTCACGAATTAGACAACAGCCTTCCGCCTTGGTGGCTATACGGATTCTACCTTTCTATTGTCTTTGCCTTTATCTATATGATACGCTTCCACATTATGGGTGGGCCTTCTTCTGAAGATGAATTTAATACCGCTATGGCAGAAGGCCAAGCGGAGGTAGATGCCTATTTGGCCTCAGCCAAGGATCTAATAGATGAAAACTCTGTATTTCTGTTAACCGATGCCGGTAGAATTGCTTCGGGTAAAAAGATCTTCGATGAAAAATGCGTTTCCTGCCATCTTGCCGATGGAGGTGGATTGGTTGGCCCCAACCTTACAGACGATTACTGGCTACATGGCGATGGTATCAAAGAGGTCTTCTCTACCATTAAATACGGCGTTCCTTCAAAGGGTATGATCGCTTGGAGGGTGGAATTGAATCCGGGGGCTATGCAGGAAGTGGCGAGCTATGTATTGAGTCTAAGAGGCACTACGCCAGCCAATCCTAAGTCTCCAGAAGGTATTCTGATAGAACCAGCTAAAGAGGTTCAAACTCCAGATACAACTGAAGCCGTAGATTCTACAAGCATCTCAGAAACGGCCACAATACAAGAATAATGTCAACTTCAGAATTCAAGGAAGGCGACGAGCCAAGCGATGAAAACAACTTTTACCGCGATGAGGCTTTTCGAGATTCACTTGGAACGATAAACGCAGACGGGAAGAGGAATTTCCTCTTCCCAAAAAAAGTGAGCGGCCTCTATATGAAGTGGCGCTCTGTGGTGGCCTATGTTCTCCTTGCCTTTTTGCTTATCGCACCTTGGCTGCAAATTGGCGGTCAACCCTTCTTGATGTTCAATGTGCTGGAGCGCAAATTCTCCATCTTTGGAAACATCTTCTGGCCCCAAGATTCCTTTCTCTTGGCAATGGCTATGATTACCGGAATTCTATTCGTTATTCTTTTCACTGTTATTTATGGTCGTATTTTTTGTGGATGGATTTGTCCGCAAACCATCTTTATGGAACATGTTTTCCGCAAGATTGAATACTGGATTGATGGTGATAGAGGTCAGCAAATGCGATTGGCAAACCTGCCTTGGAATGGAGAAAAGATCCGCAAAAGAGCTTTAAAGTATTTTATCTTCTTTGTCATCTCTTTCATTATTGGCAATACTTTCTTAACCTATATCATTGGCAGTACCGAATGGTTTAAAATGGTAACCGACCCACCCTCTGAACACTTGGGCGGCCTAAGTGCTATGGTAATCTTTACGGGTTTGTTCTTCTTCATTTTTGCTTGGTTTCGTGAACAGGTTTGTCTTATCGTTTGTCCTTACGGAAGACTACAAGGTGTTCTCCTAGACCGAAATTCTATTGTTATAGCCTACGACTACCTCAGAGGAGAAAAGCGGGCTCGATTTAAAAAGAACGAGAACAGAGAAGAAGCCAAAAAAGGCGCCTGTATAGATTGCAATCAGTGTGTAGATGTATGCCCTACGGGTATCGACATTCGCAATGGCACTCAGTTAGAATGCATTAATTGCGCGGCTTGTATAGATGTGTGCGATAGCATTATGGAAAAGACCCATCAAGAAAAAGGACTGATCCGCTATGCTTCGGAGAGCATGATTCACGACAAAGAAAAATTCCGCTTTACTCCACGCGTTATTGCCTATTCTGCTGTGCTGGTGGTTTTAATGACAGTGATGGGCTTTCTATTGAGAAGCAGAGAAAGCATTGAGGCTACCATTCTTCGCACCCCAGGTATTCTCTATCAAGACAGAGGTGAAAACAATTACAGCAATCTCTATACTTTCAAAATTATCAATAAGAGCGTAGAGACTTTACAGGTGGAAGTAAAAGTGTTAGAACCTGCCGGAAGGATGGAATTCATTGGTACACCCACTATGGATATTGAGATTCAAGAACTTGCCGAAGGCAGCTTCTTTCTCTACCTCAACAAAACAGACTTAAGCGGCGCTAATACCGATGTGCAATTTGGTGTCTATGTAAATGGCGTTCTCACTGAAACCCTCGAATCAAACTTTAACGGACCTAAAAAATAAGCTATGAAATTCAATTGGGGACATGGAATTGTGTTGGTTTTAGTACTACTCGGATTGTGGATTGGCACCATGGTTTATCTGACTACTCAGCATCCGATAGATTTGGTAACCGAGAACTATTACGATACCGAAGAGTCTTATCAAGAGCGGCAGCTGCGCAGTGAGCGAGCCAGCCAACTGATAGAGAAAATAGAGATAAAGCAAGAAGAAGGAAGCCTAGCCATTCAATTTCCATCTAACTTAAAGCCCGAGGCCATTGTGGGTTCAGTTACCTTCT
>CALCFH010000106.1 GCA_937900215.1 uncultured Cryomorphaceae bacterium | reverse complement strand
AAAATTCCTCGATGAAGAAGGTGGGGGCATCGTAATTAAGGTAAATGGAATTGAAATATTAATCCATTCAAATTCAGGCTTTCAAGAATGGCATGCAGCGAATACCTTGGTTCTACAAGATCACATAGAAGTGAGTTCAATAGTTATCAAAGATCAAAAGCAAAAAGCCATCCAACCAAAGAAAGCAACAAAGGCAAAAGAAATTAGTGAAATAGACATTCACGCAGAACATCTATTTACAAGTTTGAGTGGAAGAACCAATCATGAGATTCTCAGTGAGCAGTTGAGAGTTTCAAAGTCTGAGCTAAGCAAGGCAATTAAAAATCGAATAGGCTATCTAGTAATTATTCATGGAGTGGGAGAGGGTGTGTTAAAAGCAAATATTCATGAGTGGTTAAATACGGTAGATGGAATTGAGTATTACGATGCAGAATATAAAAAGTATGGAAGGGGAGCTACGGAGATAAGAATCATTCGGTTTGCATAGTACCTTTGCTGGGCAGGTCGCCTTGTCGCTTGAGTTATATCAAGAGGAAAGTCCGGACAACGAAGAGCACCGTGCTTCCTAATAAGAAGGATGCCTTAGGGCAGACAGAAAGTGCAGCAGAAAAGAAACCGCCACCGCAAGGGGGTAAGGGTGAAATGGCGAGGTAAGAGCTCACCGCTTTTGAAGTGATTCAAAAGGCAATGTAAACCTCACGGGTTGAAATGTCATGTACACCGATGCTTGAGGGCGGCTCGTCCGATATCGGGGGGTAGGCAGCTTGAGAAGACAAGAGATTGTTTTCCTAGATAAATGACAAGGGTTTAACATTTGTTAACTACAGAATCCGGCTTATAGACCTGCTTTTTTTATTCGTCATATGCTCTTCTTGATTACTTTTGTTTAAAATCATTCTAAATAAGAATAGAGGCAATGGAATCGGTTCAATCAATGAAAGGTCTGAAAGAATATCGTCGCATTTGGAAGCAAGAAGGAATAAAAGGTTTGGTGGCTAAAGCCGGTTGGAAGGCTACTATTCTGCTGTTTTTATTCTTCCTAATCAAAGGGTTACTATGGCTTGCGATACCTTATTTAGTAGCTCAAGGATTGATTGACGCGTAATCAGTTAATTTCCTTACCTTTGCGGCTTAATTATTACGATGACATTTGATCAGATCGGTCTAGACGACCGCATCCTCAAAGCCTTGGTTTCCCTCGGTTTTGAAACCCCAACAGAAATTCAATCCAAAACAATTCCGCTTCTTGTAGAAAGAGACGTGGATTTAATTGCACTTGCTAGAACCGGTACCGGTAAAACAGCGGCCTTTGGATTGCCCTTATTACAAAAGATAGATCCAGAAGTACGTTCTGTCCAATCTCTTGTATTAGCACCCACACGTGAACTATGTGTGCAGATTGGAAAAGACCTTAAAACCTATGCAGCCTATTTGCCTTCGGTAAATATTGTAGAGGTATATGGAGGTGCTTCGATAATCAAACAAAAAGATGAACTTCGAAGAGGAGCTCAAATTGTAGTGGCAACACCCGGTAGGCTTATCGATATGGTGGATAGGCGCTATTTAGATCTTTCTCAAATTCAGCGCATTGTTCTCGATGAGGCCGATGAAATGTTGAATATGGGATTCATGGAAGACGTGAGTAGAATTTTGAGCATGCTTCCTGAAACCAGGAAGACATGGCTTTTCTCTGCTACCATGCCCAACGAGATCCGGAAATTGACTTCAACCTTTATGGTTGATCCAGAGCAGATTAAAGGAGCTATGGGTCCTCAAGAGACCACCATCTCTCATTCTGCTGTTTTAGTGGATGGAAGGCATCGTTCTCAAGTGTTAAAGAGATTGTTAGACTCTTATCCAGACATCTATGGAATTGTTTTCTGTAGAACTCGCGCTGAAACTCAGCAGTTAGCTGAGAGTTTAATGAAGGAAGGCTATTCGGCCCAAGCCCTTCACGGTGATCTTAGCCAACAGCAAAGAGACTGGGTGATGAACGCATTCCGCTCTCGTCACGTACGTATGCTTATTGCTACGGATGTGGCAGCGCGTGGAATTGATGTTCAAAATATTACACACGTTATTCATTACCATCTTCCTGATGAGCCAGAGGCTTTTACGCATAGAAGTGGAAGAACAGGTAGAGCGGGTAAAAGCGGTGTCTCTATAGCTATTGTGGCGCGTAATGAAATGGGTAAGTTCAATCGCATTCGCAAGAATCTTGGATTGGATATTACCGAGATGCAAATTCCAACTCCAGCCGATGTTTGTCAAAAACAAATGGCTTACCAGGTTGAAATCATTGCGAATCAACCCAAAGAGATTGCCATCATTGATGAGCTTATTGATTCTGTTATGGAACCATTGGCTGAGCTTAGCAAAGAGGAGATTGTGAAACGAATGATGGCTTTAAGTATTGGCGACATGCTTCTAGGTTATGAAAAGATTCGCAAGAACCCAGATATGTTTAATTCACCTGCTTCTTCAAGAAGAACTGAGTCAAGCAGATCTTTTGATTCAAACGATTCCTACGACGGAGGAGGCAGAAGCAATGAGATTGCATTAAAAATCAACGTAGGTAAGAAAGATGGTTTCGATTGGATGGATCTTAAAGATGCTCTAAGAGAAACGGGTGGATTGGGTAGAAATGATATTGGAAATGTTCAAGTTAGTTTCGATTCAAGCACCTTTAAGGTTCCTGCGGATAAGAGTGAAGACTTTATTCAGAAAATGTCTACTCTTGAATTTGAAGGCAAAAGAGTAGTTATCGAACCCGACTCCAGTGGTCGTGGCGGTGGAGGTAGAAGAGATTCGTCTCGTCCACCCTTTGAGAAAAAGAAGTTTAGGTCTAAACCACCAAGACGCTAAAATAAAAGCCGCTAAATGAGAAATCGTTTAGCGGCTTTTTTTTATTTCCCTTTCTTTTCAAAAATCAGTTCTAATACTGTTTCAAGCTGAAGGCAGTTGTAGGCATTTGATGGAAGGCGGATGCCAGATGTTTTAC
>CALCFH010000105.1 GCA_937900215.1 uncultured Cryomorphaceae bacterium | reverse complement strand
CTTATGATTGCCAAATGCGATGTTTTAGTCTGTTTTGATGGGTTGATGCTTCTCAATAGACATGGCTTCGCTCTGTTGGTCTTGCGACTCCATTTTTATACTGTGATTTTCAAATACTTCGACATCTCTTAATAACAGTGTTGGCCCTCTTTTGCGGAGGATTTTCCCAAAAAATACAACAGTGGATTATTCTATTGATAAAGTGCCGAATGAAGATCTTTTTTATTCAGTAGTTTGCTTTTCGAAGCTTTCAGTTTCTATGCTTCAGACAACAGTTCGCCACCGCTCAGACATCCAATACCTTTAGAAAAGCCATTCAACGAGGTCTCCTTTCCAAATTCTATTCTCTACCGATTCATTGTTTCACAAATCTGTAGGAATACTGGGTTCCGCCTGCTTCCAACAAAAGAATGTACTCGCCACGGCTTAATTCAGTTACCGTAAGGACTTGGTTTTCGAGCTTGCCTTCTTGAACCAACTTACCGTCGACACTGAGTATTCTGAATTGAACTACTCCTTGAAAATCGGATTCTACGGCCAATTGATCGAAACACGGATTGGGAAAAAGGCTGAACATATTCTCTGCACTTTGAAACTGTTCTGCCGACAAAAAGGCGAGACGTATGGTATCTAAACTGACTTGGCACTTTCTCCAATGTTCAGAATATATAAATATGTTTCCTCCATTGGGGATGGTGAAGGTATCGGAGGCTGAAAAACCGCTTGCGCGCAGACCATTACCGTAAAACCAACGCACTGAATCTAGGCGTAAACTGTCGGTAGCGAAAAATTGAATTAAAGCTTGAGGACGAGTTCCACCCAAGTTAACCGATGTTCCTTTGGGAGGCACGGCAGAAGTATCTATTCTCCATACACTTAAGCTATCAAAAACCGTATTGGCAACCTGTGTTTGAATGGCCGTGGCCAAGCTGCTGCTCATGCTAGTGGGTTTCCAAGCACCCACTGGACTTTTATGGTATATAGCGGCGTAGAAGGTACAGGCTGCCAAATAACTTCCGTTTAAACTCGGATGGCTTTCATCTGCATTGTATAATTCTACGGTTGGATTGTTTTGCAAAAAATCTCTCCACACCGCGCCTACTGGAGAAACAGGAGCCGAATTCTCCTGTCCCATTATTAAATAACTCGAACGAAGCCTAGCTTGCATTCCTGCATAGGTACACACCGGAGGATAGCTAGCACAATTGGAAGCATCGCCATTTTTTCTTCCCCATGTCATATAAAACAAAGGTTCACCGCAAGGACTGTACTTATAAATAGTATCGCTTAACAACCGAGCGTAGGGCAAGCTGTTAACGCTCACCGAAGCAGGACTAAAAGAAGGCCTCTGACTTTGATCTTGCAAGACCACATAATCCCATCCGCCCTGTTTGATTAAACTCATTGAAGCGGCATCCGTACTATGACCTTGAAGAGATTTTCCGCCTGGGGTATTCTGATTATGAGTAAGCACATCGCCCTGAGAGGCGGCAATGTCTTCTATCAGTTTAGGTAGATCGTTGTAATTGGTATAGCTGTTCCCAAGAAATAAAACATTCTTGGTGTTCTGTGAATAGCCCAAGGTAGAGACAAAGAACAGCAGAGCGAAGCATTTTTTCATGAAGACAATCTTTAGTATATCGAGGTAAGGCATTTCACTCGGCAAGTTTCAATCAAATCTATCCTTTTTTTTGCAGCAGATGAAGGCCAATTAGAGTACAAACTCAAACCAAAGAATTCGGAAGAATAAGCCAATAAACAAAAAAAGAAGCAGCAAATAGATGCTCATTCAAGCTTGAAAAAGCCGAAAACATTGGCAAGAGCTTCCCTTTGTTGAAAGAAAAAGATAGGCATTTCCATTGGCTCTAAACATCTAGAAAACAGTGAATTTAGGGCGAGAAAATATTTTTTTAGCGGACTTATAGTACATTCTACTAAAATGTATATTTGATATACAAATTCAAAAAAACTATATGAAGAAAACTCTCCTTTTGTTTCTGTTAATCAGTTCACTATTCGCTATCAGTCAGCCCTATTCGGTGACTTTTAAGTTGGATATGACGAATTACACAGGCAGCTTTACCACCCCTGAAGTGAATGGAACATTCAACAGTTGGTGTGGAGCCGCATGCAACCCAATGTCTGACCCTGATGGGGATGGAATATGGGAAGCCACGGTAATGATCCCTGCGGGAT
>CALCFH010000104.1 GCA_937900215.1 uncultured Cryomorphaceae bacterium | reverse complement strand
CACCAACGACCAAAACTTGGTAGACAATATGCACAGCAAATACCGCAGAGGTCGTGCAGCAGCTTTAAATATGGTAATTACTGAAACCGGAGCTGGGAGCGCGGTAGATAAGGTTATCCCAGGTTTGGGTTCAAAGCTTACCTCCAACGCTATACGTGTTCCAGTTCCCGATGGTTCATTGGCCATTTTGAACCTAACTGTAAAGAAAGATACCAGCCGTGATGCAGTAAATGAAATCATGCGCAATGCCGCCTTAAGCGGACCATTGGTTGAACAAATAATGTATCATATCAGCAACGAATTGGTATCGTCAGACATCATTGGCAATCCTTGTCCGTCTGTATTCGATAGTCAGGCTACCATTGTCCATTCAGATAACAAAACCCTTGTATTGTATGTTTGGTACGACAATGAATATGGCTACACCAAGCAAGTAATGCGCCTGTCAAAATACATCGCAAAAGTTAGACGTAAATCGTACTATTGATTTCGCTATCTACCCCCTTGTGATGAAAAGCCCTGTTGAAATGCAGGGCTTTTTTATGCTTGTACTTTTTTATTGCTTTCTGCCAAAGAGTTGAATTAGTTCGGCATTGCCTTGATGGTATTTGCCCTCATTTAAAGTACGACTTTGAGCCACACTCACCTTCCAATAAAAGCCTGGGAAATCCAATTTTATCTCCTCCAAGTCATACAACATATCCAAAGACTTTGGTCCGCCTGAAGTATTGCCCAATTGCTTTTTAGAAAAAGCTTCTAAAATGAGATGACCTCCAGGCTTTAAGCATTCTGCTAGGCGTTGATGCACTGCCTTTCGGTTTTCGCTTTCTATATGAGCATAGATGATTCCCAAGACATCTATACTTTCCTTTGGGCATGTGTAGCCTAGGTGGGAAGCAATCTGATAGTCTAGCATTTTTTCATATCCAACCGCTAAAGTCAATGCCTTAGTTTTGCCTACTGAACTACCATCGTATGCCTTAACCTCAAAGCCCTTTTGGAGCGCCCAAAAGGCATTTCTGCCCTCTCCTTCCGCAGCCAAAAGAAGCGTCCCCGGCAGCAAGGTCTCTAGACAGTCTTTAAAAAACGCATTGGGTTCTTTGCCATAGGCAAAATCACTTTCTCCATATCTTTCATCCCAATGTCTGTATGTATTCATAAAAATAAACTTTGCTAATTCAATCAATGTTGAGCGTATACATGCCCTAACTTTACAAGGTGAAACTACTTAATGTTCCAGAGTTTTTATCATTCGAAGGTACGGCCATTGCCATAGACGTTCGAAGTCCACTTGAATTCGAACAAGGTCATATTCCAGGTGCCCTTTCATTCCCTCTTTTCAGCAATGCAGAAAGGGCTGAAATAGGTACCTTATATAAAAAGTCTGGACAGCGGCAAGCCATTCTAAGAGGATTAGAAATTATTGGGCCCAAGATGCGGCCTATGGCAGAACAAATGCTGCGTTTGGCCAAAGACAAAGCACTGTATATTCACTGCTGGCGAGGAGGCATGCGCTCTCAAAGTGTTGCCATGTTGGCAGGGCAGTTGGGTATTCCGTGTTTTGTTTTAAAAGGTGGATACAAAGCCTATAGAAATTCAGTATTGGAAGGCCTCTCAGCTCCCTTAAAGTATACGGTTTTAACCGGATTTACTGGCTCAGGTAAAACGAAAATTTTGCAAAAGCTTCGAGATTTTGGGGCCCAAGTAATGGATTTAGAGGGATTGGCAAACCATCTAGGCTCTAGTTTCGGAGGCATTGGTCAAGAAGAACAGCCCAGTACAGAGTATTTTCAAAATCTCTGTTTTACGGAAATTCAAAAATGGGATTTAACTAAACTCATATGGATTGAAGATGAGTCGGCATTTATTGGCAATTGCTTTTTGCCCACCGAAATGTATCGGAATATGCAAAATGCCAATTGGGTACAGATTATACTTCCATTAGAAGAACGCATAGCATTTATTACAGAAGTGTATGGATATCTGCCCAAAGAGGAAATATCTCAAGCCATACAGCGCATCCAAAAACGACTTGGACCTGCTCAAACCCAAGCAGCTCTTGCAGCCTGTGAAGAAAATGATGTTCAAAAATGTGTGGAGATTTTATTGCAGTATTACGATAAGCACTATCAAAAATCAATTGCTAAGAAGGATATAGCCAAAGGAATACGGCTGGAATATACACGGTTGAATTTCGATGAAATAGCCCAAGACTTATCTGAACTGAAGGAAAAATTATGGATAAAATACGATTGACGCAATTTTCAAAAGGCTCGGGTTGTGGATGCAAAATCTCGCCAGACACCTTGCATTCCATGCTGGGATCTCATGCCGAAAGCCTCAGTTTTAGCGGACTTTTAGTAGGACCCAGCTCCAATGATGACGCAGCCGTTTTACGTTGGGACAATGAAACCGCTTTGATTAGTACCACTGATTTTTTTACACCCATTGTAGACGATGCCTACAACTTTGGATTAATAGCGGGAGCAAATGCTCTATCTGATGTCTACGCCATGGGAGGCGAACCTCTTATGGCT
>CALCFH010000103.1 GCA_937900215.1 uncultured Cryomorphaceae bacterium | reverse complement strand
ACCCAAATAATCCGCCGCTTACTATGACCTGGGGTGAGGGAACGGAAGACGAGATGTTCTATTTTATTCTTCAGCTTCTAGACTATCAAAGTGGAGATGAAAATATTTCACTTGAAAGTAGCCTAGGGAGTGAAGAGCACTCGCTGCACCAGCCTAGCTTTAACCTTTTCCCCAACCCGGTGGTAGATGAACTCAACCTACAGTTCTATTTGTCTTCTCCTCAAGAGGTCCGCTGGAACTGCATCGATCTTATGGGTAAAACCGTTCAAGAGGCAAGCCTAGAAGGCAAACTTCAACGCGGATTGCACACCCTAAAAATAGATACAAAAGATTTGGCCGTTGGAAGTTATGTGTTGTCTCTAGAAATAGGTGAACAAAGACTGGTTAAACGCTTTAACAAGAAATCTTTGTAAAACTTTAACTTTTAATCTGAACTTTTGCCCTCTTGGTTGCGTTAAATATTCGGTTTGGTTATTCATCTTGATTGGTTGGTAAAGGGGGCTTCGGTCCCCTTTGCCTTTTGTACTAATCCTAACTCTGCCTTAATCCATAGTTTACAGTGAAGTTCTTATCTTTCTGCTTGCTATGAAAGACCACTCTGTTTTAAACGGTTTTATTGGTCCCAACCATCAGAGGATTGAAGATGTTTACGCCTATGTGAAGGCTTGGATGCAAGAGCATCCCAACGGAAAGATTTTTGTGGGTGCAGACTCGAAGGTTCGCGGAGAGATTGTGAAATACGCTACCGCCATTTGTCTTTGGGACATTGGCAGAGGGGTTTCAGAGATTTATAGGAATATGAGTTTGCCCAAGCCGAAAGACCGTTTTTCTAGGTTGTGGAAAGAAGTAAGCCTTGCCGTTGAGGTAGCCGAAAATCTAAAAGAATTGGGCGAGATTACCGTTCATATAGACATCAATTCCAATCCGGCATTTAAGTCGCATCAACTTTTCGATGCGAGTATTGGGTGGATAAGCTCTCTGGGCTTTAAAGCCGATGGCAAACCGAACTCTTGGGCCGCAAGCTGCGGAGCACATAAGCGTTGTCAGTAGTTGCTGTAGAATTTAATCATTGTTCAACCCCATTTACTTCTCTTTTAGAATTCTTCCGTTCGCATACTTTCTGTTTGCCTCTTTTCACCTTGCCAAAACAACTTTTTCCTGTCCCACTAATCTATTCTCTTGCAGCAGCTGCAATTGATACATTCCTTGGGCTAGGGGAGGAAGA
>CALCFH010000102.1 GCA_937900215.1 uncultured Cryomorphaceae bacterium | reverse complement strand
ACTTATAGATGGAATGCCCATTGTTAGCGGTCTATCTACCGTATATGGTTTAACCGGAATTCCTCAATCGCTTATTGACAGAATCGAGGTGGTAAAAGGTCCGGCCTCTGCCCTATATGGCAGTGAAGCTGTAGGTGGACTGATTAACATCATTACTAAAAATCCATCCGCTGCACCGCGTTTCTCAGCTGATTTTCTCATGACTCGCTGGGGAGAGTTGAATACCGATCTCGGTTGGAGGTATGTAAAGCCTTCATCATTCGATTTACTTACCGGCGTAAACTATTTCAATTATTCTAATCCTATTGACAACAACCACGACGGATTCACCGACGTGACTCTTCAGAATAGAATTTCACTTTTTGAGAAAATCAACTTTCAAAGGGCCAACAACAAACTTTTCTCATTGGCGGGAAGATATGTTTGGGAAGACCGTTGGGGTGGACAAATGAACTGGACACCCGAATTTAGAGGTGGCGACTCAATTTACGGTGAGAGTATACGAACCAATCGATGGGAATTAATGGGAGCATATGAATTAGGAAGCCTAGACAATTTAGTATTGCAGTGGAGTGCCAATGGACACAATCAAGATTCATACTATGGAACAACGGCTTATAATGCAGACCAATACATCGGCTTTACTCAATTGCTGTGGTATCCAAAATCGAAAAGTAAACACCGCTGGCTGATGGGCGCGGCGTATAGATATACGTACTACGACGACAATACTGCCGCAACTGCTGGAGCCAAAATGGGTTCAAATCAGCCTAGTCAAATACATCTTCCAGGCTTTTTCGCACAAGACGAATGGAGTATAGACGATCAAAACACTTTGTTGGCAGCCGTTAGAATAGATCACAATGCTCAACACGGAATCATTCCATCGCCACGCATAAATTATAAGTGGAACTCATCCAACAAAAAACGCATTCTGCGCTTTGGCCTAGGAAATGGATTCAGAATTGTAAATGTGTTCACAGAAGATCATGCTGCACTTACAGGAGCGCGAACGGTTGAATTCGCCAATAACTTAAATCCAGAAACCTCTTGGAATGCCAACTTAAACTTTGTACAAAAATTCATCACCAAAAAAGATGCCTTCCTTTCTATAGATGCCTCTCTGTTTTACACCCATTTCAGCAATAGAATTTTACCCGATTACGACAGCGATCCGAATAAAATTATCTACGCCAACCTAAATGGAAGCTCGGTATCTAAAGGCCTTTCCATTCAATTAGAATCTATGTCCGCCAGCGGATTCAGCACCAGTGTGGGTGCAACACTAATGGATGTGCGCGTTTTTGAGGATGCGGGCAATTATCGGCAATTCTTAACCGAATCATTCAGTGGCGTTTGGTCTGTAGGATACCTCTTCCACACTTTACCCGTTAAGCTTGATTATACAGGCAATGTATACGGACCCATGCGCCTTCCGCTTCTGGGTGCGCTCGATTCAAGAGCGGCTGAATCTCCCTGGTGGAGTGTGCAAAATATTCAGTTAACCTATTATGCCAAAGGTGGATGGGAATGCTATGGCGGAATAAAGAACCTACTCAACTATACGCCTCCAGCCAACAGCATTGCCCGTGCCGCGGATCCTTTTGATAAAGGAGTAAAATTCGACTCAAACGGACAAGTGATAGCAACGGAACAGAATCCAGAGGCTTTGAGCTTCGATCCAACCTACGTATTTGCACCCAACCAGGGTATACGCGGCTTTGTTGGTTTTCGATACCATTTCCAATAAATCACTCAGCTCTTAAAAAAGAGGAATGAGTAGAAATACCAATCCAATATTTTCAAAACCAGAATGCGCAATTTTGGTCGGTTTGAATTAACTTGAACCGCAAAAGCTCTGTTTTGCTCCGACTATTTAGACAAAAACGCTATGCCATTCTAAGACCCTCCACAAAGTTGAAATCGCTTTTGGGTTATTTGCTGCTTGAACTCGGATTGGTTGTAGCTGGGATCTTGATTGCTTTTAAAATCAATGTGAGCAATGAGAATGCAAAGTTGCGAAAAACAGAAACCGCCTTGCTGGCCGGTATTCGATCTGATTTGCTTACAGACACTTTAGACCTGAGCGCCAATATTTCTGGAATGAGGAATGCCATTCGTTCAGACAGCATTTTGCTCTATAAATTGCTCAACCCGCCATCCAATCACGATTCCGACATTGCCATTTTGCTTCACTACAGCATTAATTCCAGCTGGCGTTTAACCCTTCGAACAGCGCATTTTCTGGAAGCTCGAACAAAAGGACTGTCCATTATCGAGAATCAAAAACTAAGGGCAAAGGTTTTGCATATGTATGAATTCACACTTCCCAACGCAGAGCACTATATAAATGAAAGTGCCTTCTACGATTTTCATACTATAATTAACCAAGGCGCAAAAGAGTATCTGGCCTATGGCCAAGCGGGCTATTTCTTTTCTGAGAACAATTACTCTCTGGTGCTCAACGACAGGCATTTAACCTATTGCTTGAAACGAAGTCAGAATATGAAAGTCTCACTGTTACAAGACGTTTATCAACCCACCCTTCAAGAGATTAAAGCCCTTGCTTTGGATATCGAAAACTATTTAGAGAAACGAGATTAAATAGCACGCTGGCTAAATCCTTAAATTCGAGGCAAACATTTCGAAAATGAAAAAAGGATTCATACTGCTGATCGCATTCGTGATTCTACAATCCTGTGGCAGCAGTTCAACTATAACAGGCTCGTATTTAAATATGGCCATGGAACCAAAGACGTATAACCGTGCTTTTGTAATGGCAATAACAGAAAATACTGTAGCCAGAAACGAAGTGGAAAATGCCTTTGTAGCACGTGCTGTGGCGGCAGGTATGACCGCTGTGCGCAGCATAGATGTGTTTCCGGTAAGTTTTAAAGAGAAAACTGTGGCTGGGAAAGAAGTATTGGATGGCGTTATAAAGAAATCAGGTGCCGATATAGTGGTAACCATGGCTCTTGTAGATGAAAAACACGAGTCTAGGTATGTAGGTGGAAGTACTGCCTACAACCCGATGGCCTATGGATATTACGGAGGCTACTACCCCTACTACTCCACTCGTGGCGCCTATATGTATAATCCAGGTTATTACACTGAAGAGAAGGTGTATTTCTTTGAAACCAATTTATACGATGTGGCTTCGGAGAAACTCATTTGGTCGGCACAATCGAAAACGGTAAATCCAACCAACTTAAAAACTTTTGCGAAAGAGCATACCGATGCACTGATTTATAAAATGAGAAAAGACGGATTAATCATTCATCAAAGAGAAGAAGCAAAGAAGTAATTTATTCATTGTTTTGACCATCCGCTGCATTGAACTTTTTTAAGGAGCTCAATCTGGCGGATTTTTTTATCCAAAACCCATTCTAGATAGCCGAAATATGCACTCGTTTCAAGCTTCTATGTGCAACAACGCCAAAAAGGCGAAGCCACGTTCATTGCCTATTTAAAAGCATCAACCCATCAAAACAGACTAAAACATTGCATCGCATTGGGTCATAATAAGGCATAAAAAAGGACAGCCGAGCTGCCCATCCCATACATATTTTAGAACCT
>CALCFH010000101.1 GCA_937900215.1 uncultured Cryomorphaceae bacterium | reverse complement strand
AATGCCCCTGGGCTTATTGAAAGCGAGGTAAACGAATTTGTTTTCTTTGGCGGAGATTAATTTGCCATTTAAACGAATTTCATCGGAAGGAGTCACCTTGTCGCCCTTTTCTGCAATAACTCCATTAATGGTTATCCTCTTCTCATCAATCAGTTTATCGGTTGCTCGTCGAGAGCAATATCCAATTTCACTGAAGTACTTATTTATTCGAACGGATTCTTTGTTCTCTTCTGTCATGCTGGTCGAAGTGCTACTTCTTCTATTCTCATTCCTATTATTACACTATTAAATTTCAACTCAAACAATCCTTAAACCCCAAAGCAAAAATCATCCAAAGTCGAAATTCATCCCATTCAAACTTCCATTTATCTCTTTCTCTTTCCCAAAGTTCCAAACAAAACTCGAGTTAAAGATCCCACTAAAGCCACTCCAAAGCTTTTTGCAGCCGGACTGCGCAATACCTTTTCTAAGGTAGATGCCTCGGCTTTGGACTTCCTTCTGGGTGCCTCTGTACTCGGACTTTGCTTTTCTTCAATTCTATCCTCCTCCTTTTCCTCTTCAACTGAAATCTGTTTTAGTTTGCGCTCCAACATTTCATGCGCAGAGTCTTTATCTATGGTTTTATCGTATTTTCTTCTCAGATCAGATTGAGCCAAGAGCGACTGAATTTCCTGCGGTTCTAAAATATCCATACGAGAAGCAGGCGCCAGTAAATAGGTGTGCGCAATGGGAGTGGGTCTCCCCTTTCTATCTAAACCCGTAATGGCCGCTTCCCCTATACCGAGGGAAGTGAGCAAGTCTTCTACATTATAAAATTCTGATTCGGGATAGTTCTGAGCAACCAATCGAATCTCTTTGCGATCTTTGGCAGTAAAGGCCCTAAGAGCATGCTGCACTTTTAATCCCAACTGACTGAGGATGCTTTCAGGCACATCTCCAGGTGATTGGGTGCAGAAAAAAATTCCAACCCCTTTAGAACGGATGAGTTTTACCACGCTTTCCAATTGATCCAACAAAGCCTTTGAAGACTCTTTAAAGACCAAATGCGCTTCATCTATAAATATGCACAGTTTTGGTTTGTCTAAATCCCCTTCTTCAGGAAAACTCGAATATACTTCAGCCAATAGGCTCAACATAAAGGTGGAAAACAGCTTTGGCCTATTCTGAATATCGGTTAAACGCATAATACTCAGATAGCCTCTACCCGCTTCATCCAATCGCAACAAATCATTTACCTCAAAAGAAGGTTCACCAAAAAATGCTTCGGCGCCTTGTTGTTCTAGTCCCACAATTTTACGCATAATGGCACCCACAGAGCTTGGGGATATAAATCCATATTCCGCCTTTAACTCTTCCCTACCCTCATTGCTCAAATAACGAAGTACACTTTTTAGATCTTCTAAATCAACAATGGGCAACTGATGATCATCGGCATATTTAAAAACCACCGACATAACGCCCTCTTGATTTTCATTCAATTCCAACACTTTGGATAGAAGAA
>CALCFH010000100.1 GCA_937900215.1 uncultured Cryomorphaceae bacterium | reverse complement strand
TTTTCAAGGAGCTGCTTCGAGCTCCTTTCTTTTTAGAATGCCGTTTTCGGGCTTTTTTATTCTGTTGTGCTATTTCTCATAGGCTTGTTGGCGGGTGTTTGGGTGTTTTGGGCTTCTCATTCACGTTTTTTAGGCATAGGTATTTGCAATGCAGACAATGTACTTGTTTAAAGCCGCCTAAGGCCAGCTATGGCTTCGCAGCGTTTTAATACTTTTGAGGAATGGGCTTATTGCGAGGACTCCCGTTGTAGCACATTAAAAAAATGAAGAAGAAAAGCAAAATTGAAATCTATCAAAGTTCTGATGGGCATATAGAAGTTCAAGTGACTTTTGATAATGATACAGTTTGGCTGAATCAAGAGCAACTTGGTAAGTTATTTGATCGGGACAGAACAGTTGTTGGACGCCATATAAAGAACATCTTCACGGAAGGAGAGCTGGATGAAAATATGGTGTGTGCAGATTTTGCACATACCACTCAACATGGAGCTATAGAAGGGAAAATTCAGACTAAAACAACCAAATACTATAATCTCGATGTGATAATATCAGTTGGCTATAGAGTCAAGTCCATTAGAGGAACACAATTTCGTCAATGGGCAAGCAATCGACTAAAAGACTATTTGATTCAAGGATATTCAATTAATGAGAAGCGACTAGAACAAAAGAATCAAGAGATTAAAGTATTGAAATCCGGGTTGCAAATACTCAGTAGAGCTATTGAAGAAACGGCACAAGAAGAGGGACTTGAATGGCTTACCAAGTTTACAAAAGGACTTACACTCTTGGATGACTATGATCATGAAAGACTTGACACCAAAGGAATTTCCCTAGAAACGGCAGAGTATCCGTCAAGAGAAGAGTATCAATCGCTGATAAATCAAATGAAACTAGAATTCGAATCTGATGTATTTGGACTTGAAAAGGACAAAAGTTTCGAAAGTGCTATAGTACAAATATCAAAAGGATTTGGGGAACAAGATTTTTATCCAAGCATAGAAGAAAAAGCTGCAACACTTCTATATCTGATAATTAAGAACCATGCATTTACTGATGGGAACAAGAGAATAGCGGCTGCATGCTTTCTTTTATTCCTTGAAAACAACAATGCACTTTCAAATAATGACGGAACGATGATAATCAGCAATGAAGCATTAGCGAGTATAACCCTCTTCGCAGCTGCAAGTAAACCAGACGAAATGGAGGTTGTTAAAAATCTCATAGTGAGCATACTAAATAGAAATAGAAAATAAAAAACGCCATATAACAACTAAGGTCTCGTTCACCCCGTAGGGCCTAGAATGAAACCGCTGTTGCACGGAACCGGGCTTGAAGTATGCAGTGCAGCGCTATGGGGAAAGCGTTTTAGCCTTTCTGGTTAAACGGAGGAATGGCCCTTGAAAGAGGTTGAGATAGTTCTAGAATGAGGATACGATGGGCAGCTAGGCTGTCCTTTTTTTATGCCTTATGCTTGCCAAATGCGATGTGCAAAAGAGAAAAGACAGAATGGCCCGAAAAGCATAAGAGCATTTGAAGGGGTTAGAGGATAAACAGACAGACTGTAGCCTTCCACTCAAGCAAAGTTTGTCCAGCAGAGAAAAACGACTGAGCAGCCGCAGCCAGATTTACACCTATTATATAAAGGAGTGGATTTTTGCAAATGAATGGGGTATTGGTTGGGAGTAGTTGGGTGGGGAAGCAGTGCACAAAGTAGGCCGAATGCCAATTACCGAAGAGAGAGAGAGGGCGCATAGTATTAAAGAGGCTTTAAGTCATAAAGACCACCTCTTAAAGATTGGTTTATTTCTTAAGTTTAGAGGCGAAGTGCGGAGCAAGAAGTATTGCGCTTAAAGTGGAAAGAAGAACAAGGAGTTGTTCTTTATATGCCAATTCATTCAAAGAAGCCTGCTAAAAAATGGAAGGGACGTTTACACTCGCGGAAACATCTACCTTAGGAATTGTAAAATGCTGCAAAGCAGTATATACACATCCAGAATGTGCGTATGTGTTTTGTCGAGGGGGTATATGAAAGTTGGGGTTCAGCTAGAAAACTGACGAATAGCCAACATTGAAACTTATCTTTGGGATATGAAGCCAAGACTTTACTTTGATACTTCAGTTTTCGGTGGTATTTGCGACGATGAGTTTTCAGTTGTAACAAATAAGTTGTTTGACATGGTTAGGTCTGGAGAAATAATCTGTGTTTTTTCGGGACTGACTGAAACTGAACTCGAAAATGCTCCTTATTTAGTTAAAGACCACTTTTTGAACTTATCAGATAACGTTAAGGAATATGTTGAAGTAACTGAAGAAGCCTTTGACTTGGCTTCTCAATACATCAAGGAAAAAGTAGTTGGACAAACCAGTTTTGACGATTGTGTTCATATTGCCACAGCAACTTTAAACAAGGTTGACTTTTTGGTAAGTTGGAATTTTAAGCATATTGTGAACGTTTTTAGAATCCGTGGATATAATGCCATAAACGTAAAAAACGGACTTATTCAATTAGATATTAGATCGCCAAAAGAAATTGTAAGAGAAGATGAAGAATAAAGAAAAGAACTTTGACACGGTTGAATTTTTCCGAAAAGTGAAGGAAAAAATTGCTCAAGAAACAAAGGACATGAGCTTCGACGAGTTTAAAAAATATATGGAAGCTCGACGATTGAAAACTGCAAAATGAAAAAGCCGAGACCACAACATTTCAGATAAAATATTTGGCAGTAAGCAGGTTAAGCAAAGTTTTCATCTCGCATTAACATTTTGGTTCGGTGGATAGTGAATCTCACCAAAGTGCCCATACACCTCATGTCAAATATCCATTCAGTCAACCGAACAAATGGAATGAATAGATAAAGACCAAGGCCAATTAATTCCCGAGACATAGAGGTGCATCGATTGTGGCCATGAATACTTCTGCTTTTGACGCTTGAATTCCTTCAAAAAAGAGACGGATTGCTCTTCAGTCACAATTATGCTTTACATAGGGAATGCCCAGAAGAGAAAAGACCGAATAGTTCAAAAAGCATCAGAGCATTTGAAGAGGCAATAGGATAAACAGGCAGACTGTAGCCTTCGACTCAATCAAAGTTTGTCCACCATAGAAAAACGAACGCGCATCAAGAGCCAGATTTATACCTATTATATATGGGAGTGGATTTTACAAAATGAATAGGATTTTGGTTGGGAGTAGGTGGGTGGAGAAGAACAATGCACTAAGCGGCCACGAACGCAACAGTTAAAAGCCATTCTGGATCTATTGAATAAACCAAGCACCTCTTGGCTCAATAAATGGCTTTGCCGCTTGAGGCCCCTCAACTGGACTAAAAGGTGGCAAGACAATGGGTGCGAACCCATCTTTATACTTTGTTCATAATGCTATGAAATTATCCTATTGGCAAATGGGCTGTTGGCTGTAATTTACACAGATTGAATGCGTAAATATGCCTCAACAAGAAATACCGAAGAAATGAAGAACAGAACAGGAATTGGATACATTCTGAGAGAAGTTACCATAGTGGTGGTTGGTGTTTTGATAGCCGTTTCCATAGGAAATTATAAAGAAAAAAAGACAATGAGAAGTATGTAGAAAAGACGCTCGTTGCTATAAAAAATGAAATTAAATCGAGTCAGGCTGAGGTGGATACGGTTTTAAATAGACATCTCAGACTTTTATAAATACTTGAAAACGAAATGGATAACAGCGAGCAGTCGCTGGGCGATCTGGTGTCGAGCTCAGGTGGATTTCAAGTGGCTTCCATTAAAAATGTGAGCCTGCGCTTTTTCATTTCCAATAAGGCGGAGCTATTGGAATTTCAAGTGATATCTCAATTATTGGATATTGAAGCACAAACTGAATTGCTTTCCGATAAAATAGAGCGACTGGGTGACTTTTCCTACAGTCGTATCAATGACACTACCCAAGAAACAAAATTGAATTTTGCCTATCTGGTGGCCAATGTACTTGATAGTGAGCAGGCGCTTTTGGAATCCTACTCCCGTTTTTTAGAAGAGAACGAAGGGTTCTTGAAAAAGAATAATTGAGTAGAGTTTGAACAACACTGTTGCTAAACTATTTGTTACTCTCAACTGGCATTTAAATAAAGAGATGGGCTTTTTGAGCACTCTGCTTTCGTTCGATAGTTGTTTAGGATGTTAGTCTCAAGCGGCTTGGCATCGTTTAGAATCTTCAACGGCTTGTGCCCAAACATGGGCCCTATAGCCATAAATCCAGCGCCCTCTGTGAAATCTCTGTTTTATTAATAAAGGTGTAACTTGAACTCTGTAAATCAATTGTTAGCGATAAATTCAGAGCAGTAAAAAATGAAAGTGACAGATGAACACAATGAGCGAGTAGCGAAAATGAAGTTTTTTTCAGTCTACCCACATTATGTTGCAAAGGTTGAAAAGAAAGGTAGAACCAAAGAAGAATTGCACCAGGTTATTGAATGGTTGACTGGCTTCGATGATAATAAAATCCAAAAGCTCCTAGACGATAAAGTCACCTTTGAAGAATTCTTTCAACAGGCAGATCTGAATCCCAATGCACATTATATAAAAGGAGTGATTTGTGGTTATCGGATTGAAGAAATAGACAATCCATTAACTCGGCAAGCCAGATATTTAGATAAGTTGATAGACGAATTAGCAAAAGGACGTAAGATGGATAAGATTTTACGTGAAGAAAAATAAAAGCGGAGTGAAATATCCTTAACAAGAGTAGATTAGTTTAAGTCCGAAAGGCTTTCGAATTCCTCTGCAGTAAGTGCCCGAAGGAAATTCCAACCAAGCTCAGAATAGAGCTCAATAAAGCCGTCATCTGGGTGAAGCACAATGCGTTTGCTTCCGAGGGGCGTTTGGGTAGACTGGAAGATCCTTCGTTGGTTCATTTGAAATAATTCGTCTTGAGTCAATTGGCCCTCTTCTATTTTTATCTTCAGTTTTTTAGATGGATAAGCCTTGCCATCAAGCCAGAAAGTGAGGCTGGGCAGTGTGCATTTTCCGCCTTCCTTGGCTCGAAGTACATACGATAGGCGGATAGAACTTTCTATTTTCCCATTGGTGTAGGTAGTAGAATTTGATCTATTGGGTCCGCTGATACGCATGAAATCCTCGAAATTGGGTTGGCTCGCAGAATCGGCTTTGGCGTTGAAGCTGTATTCTACTTTTATGATCTCTTCAAAGGCATATTCATTTTTAGGGCTGAAGATGGAAGCTTCTTGCGCCTGCATAGAAAGAACACTCAAAAAGGCCATGACGCTTGCAAGAAACGAAAGAAAGCGGCGGTACATCATTCAACAAGTATACTGAATAATGCAGAGAATGCTTTTTTCAATAAGCTATAGCCTATGAAGCTTCGGAAGTTGGAGTGTATCGAACTAGATATCAGACTTCTTGGCAAAGTGCTGCGCATCCGCGAACTAGAATTTGAAATAGCCTTGCTTCAATTCGAGCAGTCCAATGGCATTGAGTCGCATTCTATGCAGTGGTCTTTAGACAAATGTCCTCTTCCTTTTGAATTGAATTTCTCGAACCTCTTTCGTTGAACGGAGTTAGATAACTTTGTTGATGTCATCCATCTAAAAAACAGAGCAGTATATGAAAGAAATAAAAACTTTAAGTTTGAGTTTAATGAAGCTGCTGTTGGTGCTTCTGCTTTTAGCTTGCAATAAAGACAAGGATAAGAATACTCCAGCGCTAATGTATTCGGTTAGTGGGAGCGTCATAGATGAGTTTGGAAGAGGCATGCAAGGAGTGAAAATCTATTACAGCTCTAGTTTGTACGCATTGACTGATTCACTTGGAAACTGGGAGATTGGTGATTTGAGCGGAGAGAATAGTTTGGCGCCAGCGGCTGAACAGTATTCATTTGAACCCATTAGTTATCAGGTAAGTGCAGTAGAGCAGAACATTGTTTTTTCGGCAGAGCGCGTTCCATCCAATACAGAAGCGAAGATTTTTAATTGGATGCGTGCACAACAATTGCCGAACGGACTTTTAGAAAGCGCTGAATATTCTAATGTGGCCTCTACCTATGACAATGCCCTGGCCGCTATGTGCTTTTTAATGATTGGAGAGCCAGAAAGAGCAGAGAGAATCTTTGATTTCTTTGATGCGCGCATTTTCTCTGAACTCAAAAGTGGTCCCGGAGGCTTTTCTCAATTGCGAAGCAATACGGGGGTGCCCAACAATCACCGTTGGATGGGCGACAATGCTTGGTTGCTGATTGCGCTGAACAACTACAAGGCCATAACAGGAAATACCACCTACGATTATCTGTCTACGGAAATAGCCTATTGGTTATTTAGCCTTCAAGACACAGACGGAGGACTATTTGCTGGATACGATCGCTTTAACAATCTGATGAATTATAAGGTAACCGAAGGAAATATAGATGCCTTTAATGCTCTACAAGGATATACCCCTTTTCATGCTGATCTGCTTAATTTTCTCGAGCAAGATCGTTGGGATGCTGCGGATCGCAATCTCACCGCTTGGCCAGGCAATGCCCGTCACCTTTTTGCATTGGATGTGTTTCCTTGGAGCTATTTGATTTTTGAAGATTACCCTGTCTCTGCCCTTACGAGTGCCGATCGATTTCTGTGCACGCACACCGCAGTAAATGGAGCTCAAATGATGGGCTATTGTTTCGATGAAGACAAAGATGTGGTTTGGCCCGAAGGAACAGGACAAATGACCTTGGCCTTCCACTTTGCTGGAATGATGACCGAAAAAGACTTCTATCTAAATGAAATGGAAAAGGTTCTGTTTCAGAATAGCGACCATGCCGATGCAGCTGGATTTCCTTACGCAACCAACAAAGCTACTGCCTATGGAACAGACCCATTGTGGAACGGATCGGACACAGAAATTGCCCTTTCTGGAGGCGCTTGGTATCTCTTCACCCAATTTGGCTTTAGTCCCTTTGCTCTAGGCCGCAATAAAAATATTCCCCTAGCAGATAAGTTTTGGTTGCAATGAGGAAAGTGCTTCTGTGAATTAAAAAAAACAGTTGATATTTATTTGAACTGACAACATTTTTTTATCTTTCTTCACTCTAATCCATTGTAATGATGAATGGTAGGTATTTTCTAAGAAAGAGAAGCGCATGGGTACAATATTCGGTGATTTTCTTTTTTATTCTTATGGCATCAATGTCTCATGAATTAAAAGCTCAAGCAGACTCTGTAGTTTACTATTCTAATA
>CALCFH010000099.1 GCA_937900215.1 uncultured Cryomorphaceae bacterium | reverse complement strand
CGTGTGAAACTTCTAAGCAGAAATTGGTGAGCAGTATGAAAAAGAAGTACAACGATTTAGTAGGATTGGCCATCATACTCATAGGAGTTTTAGCTGTTAACCTCTTTGTTCAAGCCTTTTTCTTTCGGTTAGATTTAACTGAAGAAAAGCGTTTTAGTCTTTCCAATCCAACAAAAGACTTACTTGGAAATCTAGATCAGAGAATTTTAATAAAGGTTTATTTGGAAGGCAACTTCCCTCCGGGATTTGAGAAATTACAAAGGGAGACAAAACAAACCCTAGACGAATTCAGAGCCTATACAGAAAATATAGATTATCAGTTTATTGATCCTTCCGATCAAGTAGATGACAAAGCACGTCAAGAAGTATATCAGCAACTCGAATCGAAGGGCCTACAGCCTTTTAATTTAGAGGTGTCTGAAAACGGAGGTTCAAGACGGCTTCAAGTCTTCCCAGGAGCAGTTCTCTCCTTGGGCGAACGCGAAATAAGCATTCAAATCTTACAGTCTCAAATGGGGCGTTCGGCCGAATCACAACTCAATGCTTCTATTGAGAAATTAGAGTATACCCTTGCCTCAGCCATTAAAAAGATTACCCAAGAAAAGAGACCGAAGATTGCTTTTATTGAAGGGCATAATGAACTTAAGCCACGCTTTATTGCAGACCTAGGAAGAACGCTTTCAGAACATTACCAAGTAGAACGCTTCAATCTGCGAGAGTTTATAAAAGATTCTGCAACGGGCGAGATTTCTATAGAAAAACAGATTCGCCGATTGAATATATTCGATGCTCTGCTCATTGCAAAGCCACAAAGTGCTTTCTCTGATTTAGATCGGTATTTGATTGATCAATTTATAATGAATGGCGGCACCACCTTGTGGTTTATTGATGCCGTTCAAGCAGAAATGGATAGCTTGAGCAATCGCTCAGAATTTCTTGCCTACCCCATAGATGACAGACTGAATTTGCGCGACATGCTCTTTAAGTATGGAGTGCGAATAAATGCAGATTTGGTGCAAGATATAGTCGCTGCTGGAGTGAATGATTCAAAACAAGTTCTGCCTTGGATCTACTCCCCGCTCATTATGCCTTATGTGAATCACCCTATTACCAAAGACTTAAATGGCATTCGCTTAGAATTCGCTAGTTCTATCGATACCATCCAAACCCCTCGAATTAAAAAAACCATTCTTCTTCAAAGCTCTCAGTATTCTAGAAAATCAAATGCTCCTCATTTGGTAAGCCTTGCGCGTTTGTATCAGGAGCCTCAGAGGCAGGCTTTTCAAGAAAAGGGCATTCCATTAGGGGTTTTGTTGGAAGGGAGTTTTGAAAGCGCCTTTAACAACCGAGTAGTTCCTAGAAATCTAAATGGCAAGAGCTTACCCTTAACCAAAAAGGGAAAACCAGCCCAAATGCTGGTTGTTTCTGATGGCGATATGGTTAAAAACCAATTGAATATTGTAAATCCTCAACTTCCGAAAGGATTACCTCTCACCACTGGTTACGATCAGTTCACAGGTATGCAATATGGAAATAAAGATTTCTTGCTCAATGCCTTCGATTATCTACTGGATGAATCTGGATTAATGGAGTTAAGAGGAAGAGAGTTGAAAATCAGATTACTCGATTCTCAGCGAATCAAGAATGAGCGCTCTTTTTGGATAGGATTGAACGTAGCCTTACCTATTGGCTTAATTCTACTATTCGCAATCATTCAAATTCAGGTGCGCAAAAAGCGCTTCGCAAAAAAATAAATATGAAAAAGAATTTATTCATTCTACTCGGACTTATTATCCTCTCTTTGGTTGGATATTATTTACTCAAACAGAATAAATCGAGAAATACACTGAGTGATTTGGAGGCAGAATATAGCTTCACCATTGAAGATACAGCCTCAATCGATCGCATTGTGATTTCCGATAAAAGTCCTAGAAAAGTAGATCTTCAAAAGATAGATGGAGTTTGGCAACTCAACAATAGAAAAGTACGCACAGATGTAATTGAGGTGCTGCTTGAAACATTTAGGCGGATGGAAATGCGCAATTTTGTGGAGGAGAAGGCAAAAGAAGAAGTGGTTAGAAGGATGGCAACCTATGCCAAAGAAGTAGTTGTGTATTCAAACGGACAAAAGACAAAGCACTTTTTTGTAGGAACAGATACGCCCGATCAAATGGCCACTTATATGATGATGGAAGGTGGAAGTCAGGCCTATGCCGTTCATATACCCGGATTCAATGGCTATTTGTCTTCGCGATTTATCACCATTGATGAGCTTTTATACGATCGAGCACTTTTTCCAATGGCTTCAAATGATATTCAATCGTTTACATTGAGTTATGCCGCTATTCCAGAGAATTCTTTCGAAATTTTGAGGTCAACTGAAACGACTCAATTAAAGCGAATAAAGGAGGGGAATTGGGTGGATGTACCATCCGACTCTAAACTACTTGATCTCTATCTAAAGCAGATTGTTAAATTAAATTATGAAGGGGCCATTGTAGAAAGTGATCCTATCTATTCTAGAAAGGAAAGTCTATTAGCTGTAAAGCCCTTTATTGAGTTTCAATTGACAAACACAAATGGTGAAGCGATATCTCTAAAGGCCTATCAGATTAAGTCGGCTGAAAATGAAGTGGATGCTCTAGGAGAAGCAAGAGAATTCGACCCCGACAGACTGCATGCAATATTGTCTGACGGAAGAATGGTTTTACTTCAATACTTCGGATTGCGAGATGCCCTATTGATTGCAGATCAACTAATGCTTAAAACGGAATAAATCCGAAATTGATTGAATTCAACACAGAGAACAAAGTATATTTGACACCCTTTCCTAAAAGAAATATTCTATGAGATTTATTGTTTCCAGTGGTTCACTATTGAAACAGCTCAATATGGCTGGCACATTGATTAGCAGCAACAGTGCTATGCC
>CALCFH010000098.1 GCA_937900215.1 uncultured Cryomorphaceae bacterium | reverse complement strand
TCCCAGAGATATGACCAAAGCCGCTGGATTCTACAATACAATGCTACAGTCAGACGAACCCGCTTTAATAGTTGAATGCCTGAATGGCTATAGGTTAAAGGAAATGATGCCTTCCAACCTAGCTGAAATTAGAACGCCAATTGGTGTTGTAGAATGCATTCATGAAGGCCATGATATTACAGTTGTTACATATGGATCTAATTGTAGACTTGCGGTAGAAGCAGCCGAACTACTCATAGACTTGGGTATATCTATTGAAATTATTGATGTACAAAGTCTCCTGCCCTTTGATGTTAATCATACAATTGTAGACCATCTAAAGAAAACCAATCGCATTATTTTCTTTGATGAAGATGTAGAGGGCGGTGCCTCTGCTTATATGATGCAACAAGTATTGGAAAAGCAAGGAGGATATCAATACCTTGACAGTGAGCCTAAAACACTTTGCTCAAAAGCGCATCGACCCGCATATGGATCAGATGGCGATTATTTCTCAAAACCCTCAAGCGATGATCTCGTTCAACTTTGCGTTGAAATAATGAACGAATATGATCCTCAGCGATTCCCAAATTGGAAATGACAGAAACAACAACACTTCATAAAAATTTAGTAGCCGGCGTATTAGAAGTCCTTGAACAATGTTTTGGGAAAAAAGTCTATGCAGATAAGGTCATTGAAAGGATACTGAAAACCAATAAAAATTGGGGTAGCCGAGATAGAGCTTTTGTGGCAGAGAATGCCTATGAAATGGTTCGATATTGGAGACTCCTTTGGTGGTTTGCAGACAGTGAACCCTCATTGAAACGCAGAGATCTATGGCGTTTTTTTGGAATTTATTGGCTTTGGAAGGGAAATAAGCTTCCCAATTGGGATGTATATGAGCAGTTTGAAAGAGTGCATTTTCCTCGCTTAGATAGCCTAGAACTTGGAGTGCGCGAAAGTTTTCCTGGTTGGTTGTGTAGACTGGCAGAACTAGAATTAGGAGAGGAATGGCCTGCCATTGCTGAAGAACTCAATGTTCCAGCACATTTGATATTGAGAACCAACACACTGAAAACCAATAGAGAGACTTTAATGAATCGTTTGATCTTAGAGGGTCTAGAACCCGAAGCTTTTGCCTATAACGAGGTTGGAGTTGTACTGAAAAAACGAGCGAACACTTTCAGGTTAGATAGTTTTAAAGAAGGATGGTATGAAGTGCAAGACGGTGGCTCTCAACTTATTGGCCCTTACTTACAGGTTGAACCAGGCATGCGTGTGATCGATGCTTGCGCAGGCGCGGGTGGAAAAAGTCTGCATTTGGCTGCACAAATGGAAAATAAAGGAACCTTGCTTTCTATGGATATTGAGGGATGGAAACTGAACGAACTAAAAAAACGAGCGAGAAGGAATGGCGCTCACAATATTGAAACTAGAGCAATAGAATCCAGCAAGACCATTAAACGTCTAGAAGGCTCTGCGGATAGAGTATTACTGGATGTCCCATGCAGCGGAACGGGAGTAATTAAAAGGAATCCTGATACTAAGTGGAAATTAGATCCTGCCTATCTAGATCGCGTTCAGAATATGCAGTACGATATTATTTCACGTTATTCTCAAATGACGAAAGTGGGTGGTAAATTAGTGTATGCTACTTGCAGTATTTTCCCTTCTGAGAATGAACGGCAGGTAGCCCGATTTTTAGATGTTCACCCCGAATTTAGCCTAGAAGATCAGCAAAGAATCATGCCTTCTGATCAAGGTACAGATGGCTTCTTTATGGCTAGAATGCTTCGAATTAGTTGAGATGCTTTCAACAGAATCTTCTTCCAACCATACCGACTTAGAAAATCGTTCAATTTCGGAGTTAGTAAATTTGATTAACCTCGAAGATAAGAGTGTTGCCTTTTCTGTCGAGAAAGAGCTTTACTCCATTTCACTGTTAGCGAACGCAATTCTTGAAAAAATGCAATTAGGTGGAAGACTATTTTACATTGGAGCAGGAACTTCTGGTAGATTAGGTATTCTTGATGCATCTGAGTGTCCTCCTACCTTTGGAGTAGAACACGGCAGAGTTATTGGCATTATTGCCGGCGGTGATACGGCCATTCGCAAAGCCGTAGAGGGTGCGGAAGACGACAAACTACAAGGCATCATAGATCTCAAAAAACATAAAATTAGCCCTTCAGACTTTGTTGTTGGGATAGCGGCTTCAGGAGCTACTCCTTATGTGCTTGGTGCTTTAAATGATTGTAGAGAATTGGGCATTTCTACAGGGTCCATTTGTTGCAATTCTAATAGCCCTATTTCTGCTTCTTCAAATTACCCTGTTGAAGTAGTTGTAGGTCCAGAGTTTATTTCTGGTAGTACACGACTAAAAGCAGGAACCGCCCAAAAAATGGTATTGAACATACTTACTACAAGTGTAATGATTA
>CALCFH010000097.1 GCA_937900215.1 uncultured Cryomorphaceae bacterium | reverse complement strand
ATTTGGGTATTTACATTGATGCTATTGAATGGGTAGAAATGCCCAATACGCTGGGAATGAGTCAGTATGCAGATGGTGGATTCTTGGCCACCAAACCCTATGTCTCAAGTGCCAATTACATTCAGAAAATGTCTAATTATTGCGACTCTTGTGCATATTCCCCGAAGATAAAAATAGGTTCTAAGGCCTGTCCTTTTAATGCTTTGTATTGGAATTTCTTTATGCAGCACAGCGCCCTTCTGGAAAAAAATCCACGGATTGGAATGGCGTATAGAACGCTTGAAAAAATGGATTCAGACTTAAAATTGGCATACCAAAAACAAGCCAATGACTATCTCTCGGAAATGGAGAATCTATGAAGCCAAATTTGTCTATAGTTTGGTTTAAAAGAGACCTTCGAGTAGAAGACCACACTCCTTTAAAACAGGCCATTGATTCGGGTGATCTAGTGTTGCTTCTGTATCTCTTCGAGCCAGAATTAATGAAGGCGAAAGACTTCCACTTACGTCATGCTCGCTTTGCGTATCAATGCCTACTCGCTTTAAATCAGCAGCTTAATGCCCACTCAATTACTGTGAATATTGCCTATGGCACCCTAGAGTCAGCCTTAGAACGCATTGAATTAAAATACAAGGTAAATGCAGTGTACAGCCATTTGGAAATTGGCAATGATTTGAGTTTTCAACGCGATAGAAGGCTAAAGTCTGTATTAAAAGAGAAAGGCATTCAGTGGAAAGAATTCGCTCAAAATGGCATCAGGAGAGGTGGACAAGACAGAATTCATTGGGATCTTGGATGGAAGGAGTATGTACATACCTCCATTGAACCCATTGAATTAAGCGCTTGCAATGCCGTTCAAATATCACTCCCTGGCCTTCCTTCCGAGTTTCAAAAAACACTTGAAAAAGAAGAAAGTAACGAGCAAAAAGGAGGAAGACCCGCTGCCTTAGAGCAGCTCAGACAATTTCGTGATTCTGGCATATCTACCTATCAAAAAAACATATCCAAACCCTTAGAAAGCCGGTCGTCTTGCAGCCGACTTTCACCTTATTTGAGCTTTGGTGTCTTAAGCATTCGTGAGGTTTTTCAGATAGGATTGATAGAATACAATAAGGGTATAAACAAAAGAAATTGGGATGCCTT
>CALCFH010000096.1 GCA_937900215.1 uncultured Cryomorphaceae bacterium | reverse complement strand
ATCGGAAGTGTTTTTTAAGGATGAAGACATACCTATAAGACTATGGATACCGAAAGACCAATGGGTACTAGGCCTCCAGCGGATCCGACTTATAGTGCTTTTTTCGGCAGGGGCAAGGGCCGAAGGCAAGCTATTTTCTATCGAATTAAAGTTTGGAAGTTTTTTAGCCTTCCACTCCATAAAACTTGACTCTAAAGATTCTTCAACCATTGACTCTCTATCCGACTTGAGATCGGTTAAAGAAGCACTTTTAAAGGAAGAAGATGCCTGTGCAGATAAAGAAGTATTTTGGTTTATCGCGACGGTCTTGTTATTAGAAGTACGTGTGGAAGAAGTAGAAGCAGACTGTACTAGAGAAGAGTTTGTCTCTTCATTTTGAATCGATTCAGCCGTTCTATTGGGCGATGAAAAGGCAGAAGAAGCCTTTTCTTCTAGTACGTTTTGCTTTGGGGTAATGCTTTCTTGGGCATTGTTGTCTAATAATTCCGGGTTTTTTATTTCTTCATTTCCTGAGTAGAAATAGAGCAGACCAGCCATACTAATTGTGGCAATGCTTCCTGCGGCTTTAATCCAAACTCCACTCTTCGCATACCAAGGAATGCTTGCTTGATCGAGCATGAGAGAAAGTTTTTCCCAAGAAGCAGCATTGTAGGGAAGCTCGCGCTCGGCGAATTTCTTTTGGAAGAGTTTTTTAAGTTCAGTCTCTTTCATAGGAATACTGTAGCCACTTTATTCATAACCTTTTTCAACATCTCCTTCATTGTTTTACGCGCCGATGAAAGATGCCACTTGGAAGTTCCTTCCGATATATTCAGCATTTCGCCAATTTCTTTATGGTTATAACCATCTACTATATAGAGGTTAAACACCTTCTGACTCATAGGAGGCAGATTCCGAATCATATTTTCTAAGTCTTCCGCATCAAAGCGTTGATCGGCCTCATTGAAATCCATGCTTTCAATAGGCATACTGTGATCGAAGGTTTCAACAAACTGATGTTTGTCGTTTTTTCTCTTTCTAAATTCGTCGATAATCGTATTGATAGTAACTCTTTTCGCCCAAGCCTCGAAAGGAATATCGCGTTGATATTTATCGATTTTTGTCAGAATTTTAAAGAAGGAGCTGTTTAAGAGAACTTCCGCGTCTTCTTTATTTTTTTCATAGCGAAGACAGATGCCCATGAGCATGCTATAACTCTGTTTGTAGAGTTCATTTTGGCTGCGCCTTTCGTTGCGCAAGCAGCCTTCAATGATTTCAGGATCAATTTGCATAGGAGTCTTAACGGAGGCCGTTAAGTTACGCAATGCGCTGTTATCTATCCTGTTAATTGAACTCACTTTTAGTTTCTTCTCTTTAAAACGTACTTCAGATGCGATTTCAGTTTAAAAAAGCGGCCTATAAAGGCCGCTTTTCGCTGTGTTTTAGTTTCTCCAGGGTTTCCCCAACTAATAGTATTACGAGAGATCAACCAAAAGGGTTGGTTAGTTTAGAGGAATTTCGAATTGTGATAATTCAACAAAGCGCTTAATACGGAGATTAATTTCTTCAACAGAAAGGTTTACGAGTCTTTCTGTGCCAAATTGCTCAACACAAAAAGAGGCCATAACCGATCCGTAAATAAGAGCAGTTTTCATGTTTTCGAAAGAGATGTCACCCGTTCTAGCAAGGTGACCGATAAATCCACCTGCAAAGGAATCGCCGGCGCCTGTAGGGTCGAAGACCTCATCGAGCGGAAGAGCTGGAGCGAAGAAAACTTTGTCTTCGCCAAAGAGCAATGCGCCATGCTCGCCCTTTTTAATTACTAAATACTTCGGACCCATAGTAAGGATCTTTTTTGCGGCTTTTGAAAGAGAATATTCACCCGAGAGCTGACGAGCCTCCTCATCATTTATCGTAAGAACATCGGTAAGCTTGAGGCCTTCCATTAGGCTATCCCAAAAATTATCCATCCAAAAGTTCATGGTATCCATTACCACCAATTTGGGTCTGTTCGGCAATTGAGCCATTACTTTTCGCTGAACATCTGGCAGCAAATTGCCCAACATCAGATATTCACAATTCATAAACTCGGCTGGAATAACCGGATTAAAATCTGCCAAAACATTCAGTTGGGTATCTAAAGTATCTCTGGAATTCAAATCGGTATGATATTTTCCCGCCCAGAAAAAGGTCTTTCCGCCTTTAACCACTTCAATTCCTGCGGTATTTACACCATGGTCTTTTAACCTCTGTATATGTTTTTCTGGAAAGTCTTCACCAACCACAGAAACAATATTTATCGGTTTTGTGAGGTAGGAAGAAGAAAGACCTATATAAGTTCCAGCCCCACCTAAAATATTCTCTGCTTTTCCAAATGGTGTTTCAACCGTATCGAAGGCCACCGTTCCTACTACAAGTAAGCTCATAAATGATCAATTTTGCCCAAATATAGCACTAGAGATAGTGATGATATCAGTTTCATTTTTTTTCGAATTTAGGGCTTGTAGAATCTAGTGAATTGTTATAATATTGCAGCCCGATTTTAAGACAATGAGTCTTTCAGTAGGGATAAATTCCTCCTTAGCTCAGTCGGTTAGAGCATCTGACTGTTAATCAGAGGGTCCTTGGTTCGAGCCCAAGAGGGG
>CALCFH010000095.1 GCA_937900215.1 uncultured Cryomorphaceae bacterium | reverse complement strand
AATTTGAATTTTGGTTTAAATCAAATACAAAAGAACCTGCCAATAGGAAATGCTCCAAAGACAATTACTACTCTTAAAGAATGGGTTGAAAAGCCAGCTATTCTCACTTTAGATAAAGACAATGAGTATATCATTTCTGAAGGATGGAATATGATAGAAGCTTCAAAAGCGGTATCAAAACCTATTTTAGAACCATCATGCAACCTAACGGGCTGGTATAATGCAACGGTTCCAGGAACAGTTTTAACCACTCTTGTAAATCAAGGTGTTTACCCAGATCCATATATTGGCTTAAATAATATGCAGATTCCCGAGACGCTTTGCCGAATGAATTGGTGGTATCGTGTGGAGTTTGATTTGCCGGATGAGGCTGATAAAAACGAGTATGCAAAACTCCTTTTCAATGGTATAAACTATAAAGCACAAATATGGTTTAACGGTCAGCTTTTAGGTGATATGAAAGGTGCGTTTAAACGAGGTGATTTCGATATTACGCATTTGTTGAAAGCAAAAAACAATGTGTTGGCTGTTCAAATTATTCCTCCTAACAACCCTGGCATTCCTCATGAAGCAAATATGGAACATTTTGGACCAAATGGAGGTGCATTGTGTTTGGATGGCCCTACTTTTCTTGCAACAGAAGGTTGGGACTGGATGCCAGCTATGAGAGATCGCTCAATTGGTATATGGCAGGATGTTAGATTGTGTTTGGGCGGATCGGTATCTATTGAAGACCCACAAGTCATTACAGATTTACCGCTTCCTGACACAACCAGGGCTGCCATTACCATAAAGGCTACACTGGATAATAAAAGTACAAAAGTTCAGAATGTAAGCTTAAGCGGAAAAATTGGAAATATTGAATTGACTAGTGAGTATACTATTGCTGCAGGCGAAAGTAAAAGCGTTACTCTTACTCCAGAAGAGTTTCCACAATTGGTATTGGATAACCCTAAATTGTGGTGGCCAAACGGATACGGAAATCAGCCACTTTATCAGCTAAAACTTTCAACTAATAAGGGAAGTGAGAAGACGGTTCGTTTTGGTGTCAGAGAGATGTCGTACGAATTAATGGTGGATGCACCACAGAAGCAAGGGGTAAGAATTGATTATTCGCCAACTGATGTTAAGGTTAAGCGACCGCTTTTTATTTATGATAAAAATAAACTACGTAATTTATCCGGTGTTAATTCTGCTGTTATTTTGCCTCAACTAAGAGCAGGAGTAGAATTGAAGGAGTTTAATGTAGTAGAAAGTTCTAATCCATTTATATTTATAAAAGTAAACGGTGTGCCAATTTTCATTAAAGGTGGTAACTGGGGAATGGATGATGCGATGAAAAGAGTTTCACGCTCACAGTTAGAACCTTATTTCAGATTAAATGCTGAGCAAAATTTTAATATGGCACGTAATTGGCTAGGGCACAGTACGGAAGAGGTGTTCTATGAGCTTTGTGATGAATATGGCATATTGGTTTGGAATGATTTTATGATATCCACTGAAGATTCTAACCTCAGACCCGTTGACCACCAATTACTTCTCGATAATGCAAAAGACATAGTAATGCGCTTTGTAAACCACCCATCTATTGCAATTTGGGGTTGCGGAAATGAAACCTATGCACCTTATAATCTTGAAGAAGGATTTCAGCAGATAATAGCCAATAGCGATGGTACCCGTCATTATCACGGTCAATCACGCTATGTAAATATGGGGTCAAGTGGCCCATGGAAATATATCAGAGATTACTCTGAGTATTACAAAAACATAGCTAAGGGTTTTAACTCTGAATTAGGCGCACCTTCTGTGCCTACTTACAGTACCTTAAAAAAGTTTATTCCCAAGGAAGATATGTGGCCTCGAGGTGAAGTTTGGTCATATCATGATGCCATCATAAATGGCTGGGTAGGCTGGAACGAATACTGTGAAGATATTGATGCTTTTGGTGCAGAACCCTGCAAGAATGCAAAAGAGTTTTCTGAACGAGCACAGGTGTTAAATTATAACTTGCACAGAGTGATGTTTGAAGCCTGGAACGATAAAATGTGGGACGATACGATTGGAACCTCCGGTTTGTTATACTGGATGTCTCATCCTGCATGGTACAGTGTAATTCAACAAACCTACTCTTGGGATTACAAAACATTTGGAACTTTCTATGGTATAAAAAAATCGTGCGAACCTCTGCATATTCAGTGGAATTTGTATAATCATAAAGTGCAGGTTATCAATGCTTCAAGTCAGTCATATGTGAAATTAAATGCTCAGTTTGAAGTCTATAGCGTGAGAGGTAAAAAGCTTGTTAGCAAGAGCAAGACTGTGGATGTGAAAAGAAGTAATAAAGTAGAAGCTTTTACAATAGATTTACCAAAGTCAGATGAAAATTTGATGTTGGTAAGATTGAAGCTAACAGATAAGAGGGGTAATCTCATTTCTGTAAATGACTATTGGAGCAACGATACTTATACAAACACGCCAGTAGGCCTTAATAGTCTAGCACAGACTAAGTTGGCAGTTAAAGTAGCTTCTGGTGGAGGGAATACTTTGAAAATCATTGTTCGCAATAAAGGTATAATCACAGCTCCATTCGTAGAGTTAGATTTAGTAAGTAATGGCGAGTCTGTACTCCCAGTTTATTTTTCTGATTCCTATTTTAACCTTTTACCAGGAGAATCCAGGACCATATCCATTGAAGTTCCCGATAAGATCGAAATTGAAGGCATCAAAAC
>CALCFH010000094.1 GCA_937900215.1 uncultured Cryomorphaceae bacterium | reverse complement strand
AAACGCCATGAGAGAGACGGACTGTTGCGTGGTTCGGCGGAACACAATTCATCGCCTGCAAAACATGAGAACCCGTAGTGCTTCCAGACATGCAGGCACTACCTTGAGAAAGAGCTAATCCTTTTAAATCCAAATTGAACACCACCATACTTGGATCGCCATTTATTTCAAAACTGAAATTAATTATAGATGGATGGTGGCCTTCTCTTCCACCTAACCCATTGAAAATTATATTTTTGTGCCTACTCAAGCTCTTAATAATATAGGCGCTGGTCTCATATTTCTTCTTTCTTACCGCCTCAATATTCTCCATATTCCAATCGAGTGCAGCAGCCATAGCCGAAATGGAAATGGTATTTTCTGTACCTGCTCTCATTCCTCTTTCTTGGGCTCCTCCTAAAAGCAATGAATTCAATTCTCTTCCTTTGGCGATATACAAGAATCCAACACCCTTAGGGCCATTGAATTTATGACCCGAAGCAACCGCAAAACACAGACCTGGGATACTTGTTAAATCCATTTTCATCTGTCCTATAGCTTGCACCATATCACAAATAAAAATTAGATTTCTCTTTTCACAAATACTCCCAACCTCCATAATGGGGTTGCAATTACCTATTTCGTTATTGAAATACATGAGACAAACAATAGAACCCTCTGGTGCAGAGTTTAACACGGTAATATCCAGTTCTCCTTTTTCATTATTGTTGAAAAATTCGAGCTCAATTTTACCATCCTTATGCATTTTCTCAAGAGGATCAATGGTAGCGTGATGCTCCAACTTATCTGTATACACTTTTTTCTTTCCACCAAGGTTCGCACATGAAGTCATGGCTGTATTCAGTGCTTCTGTGGCACCAGAAGTAAATAGAATTTGATAGGGTTTTACACACAAATGAGCAGCAATACTCCTTCTCGAGGCTTCCATTTTAGCCTTTACCTCTCTTCCAAATGCATGGGTGGAAGAAGGATTTCCAAATAAATCTAAACCCTCTATCATTGCCTTTTTAGCAGGTTCACAAAGAGGAGTCGTAGCGGCATTATCAAGATATACTTTCATGATTGAAAGGTGTTTAGGGGTTTGGTTGGTGGTCTGAATCTAACTATTTTTTCAATAGAATATATTGAAATTAGGAATCAATTACTGATTTCATTCGACTTACTAATGATTGAGCTACTTCTGCCGTTGAACCTTCTGCATAGACCCTCAGAATTGGTTCGGTATTGGATTTACGAAGATGCACCCATCCTTCTTTAAAATCTACCTTAACTCCGTCGATGGTGCTTACTTCTTCATCTGAAAAGGCCTCTACTACCCGTTCAAGTAGGGCATCTACATTTAAACTAGGATTCAAATCAATTTTTTGCTTGAGCATGGCATAATTCGAATAAGATGCCTTTAACTGGCTCAAGGTTTTACCCGATTTGGCAAGATGTGAAAGAATTAAAGCCACTCCAACCAAAGAATCTCTTCCATAATGAAGGTCAGGAAGAATAATTCCACCATTTCCTTCCCCACCTATTACCGCCTCTGTTCTTTTCATTTCGGTTACCACATTTACTTCACCCACTGCTGAAGCGCTATAATTGAAGCCGTGTTTTTGTGTAATATCCCGTAAAGCCCTGGAAGATGATAGATTAGACACCGTTGATCCGCCTTTTATAGGAAGTAGAAAGTCGGCACAAGCCACAAGAGTATACTCTTCTCCAAACATCTTTCCTTCCTCCGTAATGAGAGCCAAACGGTCAACATCCGGATCAACCACAATACCCAAATCGCAGCTCTTTTCTTTAGTGAGCTTCATTATTTCAGAGAGATGCTCTTCCAAAGGTTCTGGATTATGCGGAAACTGTCCGTTGGGTTCACAATAGAGTTCGTGAATTCGCTTTACTCCCAATTTCCTAAGAAGCAATGGAATGGCTATTCCACCACTTGAATTAACGGCGTCTACAGAAACCGTAAAATCAGCATCTTTAATAGCATCAATATCTATATAGGGAAGGGCTATGATTGCAGCAATGTGTTTCTCCAATAAATCATCAAGAGGAAGTAGGCTTCCTAAATCTTGAACTTCGGCATAATTGAAATCACCCTTTGAGGCTATTTCTAAAATGCGTTCCCCGTCTTTACCTGAGAGAAACTCTCCCTTTTCATTGAGTAATTTTAGTGCATTCCATTGTACCGGATTATGGGAAGCAGTTAAAATGATACCGCCATCGGCTTTTTCAAAAACCACTCCCATTTCAACGGTAGGAGTAGTAGATAAATCGGCATCAAGTACATGAATTCCGCACATCCTGAGCGTTGAAGACACAATTTGCTGAACCATGGGACCTGAGGGACGGGCATCTCTTCCCAAAACAATTTTAGGCTGATTTTTTCCAGAACGTTCCTTAATGAAAACAGCATAAGCAGAACTAAAGGCTACTAAATCAACTGGAGTAAGTGCGTTTCCCGCTTGTCCACCAATGGTGCCGCGGATTCCTGAGATGGATTTGATTAGAGTCATAAGCTAATTTGAGCGCCAAAGATAAGTTGCCAAGTTCAGACTAGAAGCTGTTCAAAAGCCTGTTAAAAACCCAATATACCGAATACCTTTGCAAAATGTTTAGCAACTACCTTTCGGACAGCAACCTCAAATTAACGTTTCATGTTTGAAAACGATGAACCCAATCTCGACTCACTGATTGAGAAATTTGAAGAAATGCTCTCAAAAGGGGAAGAGAACTTCTTCGATGCAGATGAATTTGAGTTGATTAGTGATTTCTATTTTGAAACGGGAAAAATTCAGAAAGCACTCTATGTTACGCAG
>CALCFH010000093.1 GCA_937900215.1 uncultured Cryomorphaceae bacterium | reverse complement strand
CCCGCACCTAGCAGCTTGCCTCCCACAGCGCCTGAATCTTGAGCGCTACTAAGCATTTCATCAATCATGTTCGACGAAATCTCAGGGGACAATTTTTTCTTTGCATTCCAAGAATCTAAAAGAATATTTCCTACAACTGTAGGAGTGAACCCATCTAAAAGTAAAAAATCTTTGCGCAAGCTATCAATTCTGTTTAAGGATTCTATGTTGATTCCACTTAATGTGTCATCATTTTGCTTCTTCAACAAAGAACTAGCTTTTCGGACATCGCCTACTCGAATCATCAAAGAATTCTTTGCAACAATATTCTTTAATTGTTCTGGATTTCTTAAGAGTCCAATTTCTACAGAGTTATCCTGATTAAATACAAAATTGTTCAGACCTCCGAATGCTGAGGCATATTGGTCTTGTTTCCCAATTGGCTCACCAAGGTCTTTTAACTCAATTTCGCAAGCCAGTGATGCTAGTTCCGATTTGCTCAGCTCAATACCTTTAAATTCTGTAATTGTTTTAAGCATTCCGACAGTGAATGCCGAAGAACTGCCTAGGCCAGTACCTGCAGGTATATCACTTGTTATAGCTATATCTACACCCTTTACGTTGAAGCGTTTAAGAATGGCACGAATAATTTTGTGCTGAATCTCTTCAACCTTTTGCACACGTTCTAGTTTTGAATACTTGATCAGAATGTCATCTGACTCCGAAAGCTCATTTATGCTTATGTAAATGTATTTAGAGATTGCAAAACTAACTACGCCTCCAGAATGCAATTGGAAATAACTTGGCAAGTCTGTGCCGCCGCCGAATAAACTAACTCTCAAGGGAGTTCTTGTAACTAGCACCTGGAACTCTTTTCTTGGAAGAATTTTGTGACTAAAAGAAGAATTTCTTCAAAGCTTGATACGCAATGATGTTCTTGCAAAATATCGCATTTTTCAGTGTAAGGAAAATAGTGAATTCTTGATCCTATTTCAGTATCTATTTCAATGTCCATCCAGCTATCGCCAATGATTACACTTCTTGTGAGGTCTAAAGAATGAATTCTACTTGTTTCAACAATCATCCCCGGTTTTGGTTTTCTACATTCACAGATCACCTTTAACTCCTGAATTTCGCCTTCAAAACCGCTTTCTGGATAATGGGGGCAATATAGATACTTGTCAATGTAGACGTTTGAAATATCTAGTCTGCTTTTGAGAAGTTGAAATTCTATCTCAACTTTCTCCCTTGAAATAAAACCTTTGGCTATTGCTGGCTGATTCGAGACACAAACTACGGGAATGCCTATGGTATTTACTGCTTTCAAGAATTCAGTCACACCTTCAATTAGTGAGATTTCATTAACAAGTTCGAATTCTTGATCTTTTCTAGGATCTCTAATTATGGTTTCATCTCTATCAATAAAAATTGCGCCATCAATTACGTGCCCGTAATTGTTAACATTTTTTTTCATTAGTTCAAACCGATCAGGCGTACCCAAATCTGTTGAACGCTTCAAGATTTCTTCCACTCGCACTTTCTTGCCAACGGTTATCAAGTTACATAACGCTTCATGAACTAAATCGAAAGCAGGCATAATTGGCCAAGCATCCAAATCAGCAATCCTAAAGAAAAAGAAACCAACCGGCGACAAGTTTGGGTAAAGATCTTCTTTCTTATCATTTTTTTTGATTATCTTTGACGCATATCCACGGGTCGAAATTATTGAGTCACTATCGAACGGGTGATTATTTGGATGAACAAAGACGTAATTTTCTGAATCGTTTTGGATGAGAGAAATTGACTCTAGTATGCCTCCCCGTGGCAAAACATCACCTAAGACAACAAAAGCGCCTTGCCCTTGGCAATCTTTCAATACTCTTTTTAGCATACCCCCGGACCCGAGAGGCTCTTCTTCAATTACATAGTCAATAAGTAGGCCTATATTTGCCTTAGATAAGTAGGAATCGAGAAAAGCGACTACCTGTTCGTGCCCAAACCCAAGAAGCAAGGTTATGTGATCGATCTCCCCAGATTTTTGCAATTCTTCTATCTGATATTCGAGAATCGTCGATTCACCCAAGGACGTGAGTACCTTCGGAAGCGAAGGATTAGCCGTTCTGGAACCCTTTCCTCCGCCGATAATGAAAGCCCTCAAGGCAAAGTCATATTCTCGCGAAGTGATCTTTCTACAGCAACTCTTGATGATTGGACCGCTAAAGTACCCATTTGTTGGGCCTCTGAGACATCAAAGAGATATTCAGGTACATCTCCTTTCCAACCTTCTCTCTTTTGCTCGTAGAGAAAATCCACTTTATTCTTGATTATGCTTGCGAAAATTTCAACAATTTCGGAGACAGTAATTTGATCAAAAGGAGAGATGTTTATTACCTTGTCTGGTTCATCATTCTCTCCATTAGCTTTCAGGAGAATTTCTAAAAGGTCATCTACGTGTATAAATGGTTTCTTTTGAGTTCCATCACCGAGGATTTGAATTGTTTTTGGAAATGCCTCATTCTTTTTTAAGAGATCAAAAAGTAATCCATGTGTTAAATGCGGTCCTACAACATTGGGGAACCGGCACACCACTAGTGGAATATTATTCTCTGCGCATACACTTTGAAGTGCCAACTCAGAAGCTCTCTTGCTCCAGCCATAAGCGTTTGCCGGTACATTGATTTTGGGACTGGAAATCCTAAGCGGTTCGCCTTTGTCGCCATAAATCGCTGAAGAAGAGGCGAATACAACTTTTGTTTTTAGGCTTGTAACCCTTAAGACTTCAGCTAAAGAAAGAGTTGTCACAAGTGTATTCCAAAAATCATTTGCGATTGCGT
>CALCFH010000092.1 GCA_937900215.1 uncultured Cryomorphaceae bacterium | reverse complement strand
TCTGCAACTTATCAAGTGCCGAAAAAATTAATAGCGGAATAAAATACTGTTGTCAACACCGTATATAAAATCATAGCTCTTTCCTCACTACGCTTCATAGTGTGCCAAGAATCAACCACGGCAATAAAATGGTTGAATGCTGTAAGTAAGATGATGGTAGGTCCATCAGAGTCGTTGTATAGGCGAGGACTCTAAACCACATTTCGACAAGCTCAATGACCACCTAAAGGTGCTATGATTAATAGTTTTGGTACTGAGCGTTTAGGAAAAGGTAGTCCACGAGATTATCAGGTAGGAATAAAGGAGTTGAACGAAAGTGAACCATTGATGAGGTGTCGAGAAGTGGGAACCCCCAGTCAAAAATTATGAAGTATGATACAGAATTAAAAGCGATGATAGCAATATCATTGATTACAGAAGTCACCTATTTACTTTCTGTAAGACTGGCGTCATTCAGATGGCAAGAACTTTATTCAGGCTTATTTACGGAACTTGGGAAGCTGCTTACAAATGCCAAGGAAAATGCACAATAAGACCAACTTAGAGGCAAAATACCGATAGTGTAAGTAGTGGCAGACTAAGCCGTAGTAGCGATGAAGGGGCTGTAATGGCTTTGGAGCGAAGGGCTTAGGTTGTACTGTAACATTTTATTTACCAACTCAAAAGATTTGAGGATGAATTTATGGAATGAAACAAAATCAATACCGATAAGCCGCCAAATGGTTTGGGCGGCTTATCAAAAAGTGCGTTCTAACAAAGGGAGTGCAGGAGTAGACTCGATAAGCATGGAAGAATTTGATGCCAATCGAAGCAAACACTTGTACAAACTTTGGAATCGAATGGCATCAGGGAGCTATTTTCCACCCCCAGTTAAAGAAGTAGAAATACCCAAGAAGGACGGAAGTGTTCGGAAATTGGGAGTGCCTACCATCAGCGATAGGGTTGGACAAATGGTAGTCAAGATGTTTATAGAACCCAGATTAGAGGCAGAATTTAGTCCAAACTCCTATGGTTATCGACCCAACAAAAATGCCCATCAGGCATTAGCAAAAGTTCGAGAAAACTGTTGGAAACAAGACTGGGTGATAGACCTTGATATCAAAGGATTTTTTGACAACATTGATCACAACAAACTGATGCTTGCCGTAGAGAAACACGTGCCCGAAAACTGGGTAAGACTCTACATTAAAAGATGGTTAGAAGCACCCGTTTTCAAAGTATCTGGAGAGCTAATCCAAAAGCAAGGAAAAGGCACGCCACAAGGCGGAGTAATAAGCCCATTATTGGCAAACCTATTTCTACATTATGCTTTTGATAAATGGTTAGAGAAAACAGATAGAAGTGTACAATACATTCGTTATGCCGATGATGTAATTATACACTGTGAAAGCAAAGCTCATGCAGAACGAATACTAGAGTTAGTGCATCAACGTATGGAATCGGTAAGCTTGGAATTACATCCAAAGAAGACAAAACTTGTCTATTGCCGCGACTATCGAAGAAAAGGAAATTATCCAATAGTCAAATTTGACTTTTTGGGCTATTCTTTTCAACCCCGAACGGCCATATCTAAAAAGACAGGTGGTTTATTTTTAGGGTACGACTGTGCTATAAGTATAAGTTCAAGAAAACGAATCGCAGACAAGCTGGAAGAATTGAACGTGAGCAAATTAAGTTTTAAAAGCATTGTAGGAGTAGCTCAATACCTCAATCCGATGATTAGGGGATGGGTTAATTACTATGGTAAATTTAAGATGTACGAACTCACAAAAGTCTTTAGACTATTAAGTGTTCGGCTAGTTTGGTGGGCAAGGAAAAGGTATAAGCGCTATAAAACCAGCATCAGAAAAGGCTACAAATGGTTAGCAACAGTTAGGAAACAATATCCGACTCTGTTTTACCATTGGAGCTTCTCTGACATTAATGTAGTAGCTTAGATTTGTACAACAAGAGCCGTATGATGGGAGACTATCACGTACGGTTCTGTGAGAGGCTTGGGGTGAAATTCCCCTTGCCTACTCGATT
>CALCFH010000091.1 GCA_937900215.1 uncultured Cryomorphaceae bacterium | reverse complement strand
AATTCTCTGTAATAGCTACATTGTCGATAAACACATCGATATCTTCGTTGGATACAGTGCTTTCAGCATAGAATCCAATTTTAATATTTCCAGTGTAACCCATCAACGAAATAGAAACAGGCCAGCTAAGTACTCCAGCAGGCTTATTGCCTTGGTGAACCGTATAAACCACATTGGCATTACTCCATGTAACACCGTTATCTGTAGATACAACCACCATAACGGTATCGTCAACACCCATAATGGCTTCTAGAGAAGAAGAACCCCATTCTGTCATACCCATATCGAAGCTGAGTTCATAAACGGTTCCGTTGTCTGGAACAACAATGGTTGGGCTGAACATCCACTCGTATCTACCAGTTGAAAAAATATTCATTTTTGCGGCTTGGTTGTTAGCTATAACATCGTTGTTGAAAAGTCCGCTTCCCCAGTTGGAAGAAGCCCCTGTGAAAATAGTTGAATCCGTGATTCTTCCTTTGCCTTCGGACCAAGAATACCCTAAGCTGAAATCTTCAAGATAGTCGGGTGCAAACCAAGTTTGGAATTGGGCAGGACCTACTATCCAGCTAGTATCTCCGCTTGCGCAGATTTCACCCACTAGGAAGTCATGAAGGGTAGAGTGTCCTAAGCCAGTTAAGATAACGGTGTCATTGCTAACCAACATACTATTGTTTGCATTCCCAGCAGGACCGTACTGAACCACCCAATTGGTTGCCAAAGTATCTCCAGCAGTCCAATAGATAGTAGCAGAAGACTCGCTGTTAGCCCAAGAACCTAGGTTGGAAGGCACAGCACAAGGAGAAGGAGAAGCGATAGAGAAATCATCTATTGCCATATCACCTGTCCAGTCACCGTTTCTATTTCCTGCAAAACGAATGGCGATATCTCCGCTATATCCAACAAGTGAAATAGCAGCGGGAGTCCATGCGGCGGTAGTTGAGGTGTGTTGCTGACCAGAGATGCTCCAAACACCTAAATCCCAGCTAGAACCATTCCATACATCTACGCGAAGCGTTCCCATAGAGGCACCGTACATATGATAAACAAAGGCAGCTTCGGGATTAGAAAGACCATCGATGTTAATGACAGGTGAAACGGCATATGCGATATCATCACCCGCACTAGTAGTTTCTAAGTAGATATAGACGCCAGAACCACCATTTCCTGAGCTAGGTCCGGTATTCGAAGAGGCCGTTGAACCTGATCTACTCTGCCACTGCACACTGGGTACGGCTGCTCCAGAACCAAGATTCCAGCAATCCAAAGTGCCAGTGAAACCACTTGCTATGGAGTTGAAATTTTGGAAATAAGGCGCTGTATAGATTTCGCACTGAGTGGTAAAATTCACTGCCCCACTCCAGTTACTCGTATCTGCCCCACAATTGTTAGCTACAAAAAGGGTATAGGTTGTATTAGGGTAAAGACCGCTTACATATAAGCTGTCTCCAACACCATTCATAATGGTGCCTGTAGCCGTAGTTACGCCTGCAGAGTCGAGAATATATATGTAATCTGTGTTGATACCATTGGATTGCCAGAAAATTCCAGCCCAAGTAGTTCCTACACTTCCACCAAAATTGGTTGGAGCAGGACAGCTAACGGTGGTTGAGAAGCTATACGGACCCGCCCAAACCGAAGGACTTCCTCCGCACACACTGCGGATATAGTATTGGTAGCTCGCTTGTGGACTTAATCCAGTGAAAGTATAGGTAGTATCGTTGTTAACAGTAACCATGGTGCTGGTAGCAGTTCCTTGAACAAATCCAGTGGTATCCCATTCAATCTCAAAATCAGTTTGAATGCTTGCCCATACTATGGTTGATTGGTATCCATAAGTGGAAAGAATGGCATTTCCAGTAGGCGGAGCACAAGCAGGTGCAGCGGCAATAGACACTGTATAATCTTGAGTTTCTCCCCTGCCGTAGCTACCACAAGCTTGTGTAGCAGTTGAGCTACCGCTTTCTTGAAGAACTACTCTCATTGTAAAGTCTCCAACTACGCCAGAAGCAGGCATACTAAGGTTCGAACTCATAGGTGTTCCTGCAACTGCTGGTCCCTGTGCTATCATTTCACCGGCATCATCAAAGTCTAAGTCGTTGTTAAAGTCAATAAACACTTTAACATAAGCAGAATAATTACTACCACATGATCCATACGCTACGGTTACAGAGGAAGGTATAGCGTATTGAAGGGTGAAAGAAGAAGCGCCGCGTAGGTCTGTATAAGAGGCGCAAGTAGGGTCGCTTACTACCGTTGTTCCTCCAATATCTACCGATCCAATTTTAGAATCAGCTGGATCATTTGAAAAGGATGCACAATAGTCTAAAGAAAAGGTTGTCATCTGCCAGTTTGCAGATGGAGTTCCTGAACATACAGAACGAACGTATACGTCGTACGAACCGATTGCCAATGAAGCAACCGTTGCAAAAGTGTCTGTGGTAGCCGTTCCTGCAGTAGGTGCTGCACTGCCAGAAGGCACTGCAGTATACTCGTAACCCGTAGCGCCAGAAGTGAGTGACCAGTTGAGGTCTAAGGAAGTAGGCGAAGCAATAGATGCACTCAGTTGGCTCGGAGGAAGACAAGAAGGAGCCACGCGCATATTTACGGTAAAGTCTTGGGTTTCACCATAAACGTATGTTCCGCAGGCAACGGTGTAAAATGAGCTTCCACCTTCTTGTAGAACCACACGCATACGTGTGAGACCAATTGTTCCGGTGGCAGGCAAGCTGAGAGTGCCTACTAAAGGAGAGCCCGCAGAGCAAGTTCCCTGACGAACCACTTCCGATGCATCAAAAACTTGGTCTTGATTGAAGTCGATATACACCTTTGCGTAACTGCCATAAGGTCCTCCACAAGTGGCATAGGAAAAGCTAGAGGCCGTAGGTACGCCATAGTTCAGCGAAAAAGGCGTTAGAGCCGTATTGTCAGTATACACAGCGCAAGTGGTAACAGCAGGAATGGTAACCCCATTAATGGTTACTTCCCCCAACTTGGAGTCCGCTGCGTTGGTGGAGTTGGATGCACAATATTGTGCTAGTAGGGAGGATGAGCTACCTATTAATAGGAGTAGCACAAGGAAAGGAGAATAGAGCTTTTTGGTGTAAAGCTGCCATTTCCAACTTGAGTTGATTTTCTGCATCCAATATAAGGATAAGATTTGAGGGGTCAAGATATAGATTTAATATTAACAAAACAATGGCTTTGTGTTTAGAACAATAATTTGATTATCCGAATGGATAACAATCTATTTTTTTTTGTTTTGACCCTATTGTATTGGGATAGCTGTTTTGAGTATGCTTTTCCAAAGAGAATTTAGGTACTCTAATTTTAATTCAAAGGCATATTATCGAGAGACTAATTTTTCTTAAGTGGAGGTTTTGAGATCAAGTTCTATATAAAAGAAGGTATCTATTTTTTAGAAGGAATTTGGATGTACGCTTCTAGTTTGTTCTGAGGGATTCCAAAGGAAAAAGATATCATCTTAAGAAACTCATTCTAATTGTTGAAGGATTTGTTGCCCGTGAAGGCAAAAAAAAACCGCCCCATTGCTGGGGCGGTTTTTTATACTGAGAGTGTTGAGAATTAGTTCTTAACTACTCTTTCTTGATAGATGC
>CALCFH010000090.1 GCA_937900215.1 uncultured Cryomorphaceae bacterium | reverse complement strand
ATACGGAGGCCATTGATCTCATTGGAGAGAAAGTACTTGAGGGTGTTAAAGTGAAAAATTCTAAAACTGGAGAAATTAGGGTTATACCAGCCCAAGGCTTTTTCTTGGCAATAGGTCACACTCCGAATACGGGCATATTTAAAGGTCAATTGGATATGGATAATGTTGGTTATTTAATCACAAAACCAGACTCCACAGGCACTAAAATACCGGGTGTTTTCGCCTCGGGTGATGCCCAAGACAAAGTATATCGTCAAGCTGTAACTGCAGCCGGTACAGGTTGTATGGCTGCTCTGGAAGCAGAACGATATCTTTCAGATCTAGACTAAAGATTAAGCTTAGAAGGAGCAGAGGATGCATAATTCTCTGCTTCTATTAGCCATGCGGAGGCCTTCCGCCTCTTCCGCCTCTTCCTCCACCCTCAGACGAACCACTTCCTTTAAACTCATTGATGCGGTAGGTTAGCGTAAACATGAGGTATCTCTCCAAAACTACATCTCTTCGATCTTCAGTGTAAATATCATTAAATGTTCTACTTACACTATTGTTCTGTCCGAGGATATCAAAAACCCAAATCTTAGCTTCCATTCGTTTTTGCTTAAGAAAACGATATCCGATACCTGCGCTCCAGACCATAAAATTCTGATTGAACCCATCGCCGAGACCAGAGTTATAGGTGTGGTCTAAGTTGGTTTCTAAGCTCAAGCCGAAATCTGGACGCCACTTCGCCCCTAAGTTTGTGTAAATTGTTGAAAATGAATTGTCGGCATTAGAATTCAGCGAGTTTTGTATGTTACCACCGCTAATCCGACTATTCATAACTAAATCTACTTTCTTACTCAAATTGCTGCTAATTCCAACACCTATCATTGGATTAAGTGATTTTGCCAAATTAATTTCATCATTTAACAAACTCGGCGTTTCAGAATACGAGCCTCCACCACGGATATTCAACATCCACTTGCCTTCAGCTATTGGGAAACCATAACTGAAATAAGACCTTGCTGATAAGAATCCGTCTAAATTCTCTGGGCGCCTCAGCTGCATACCGGGTTCTAATCCTGAAATCGGATTACTAACCGTTGATATTAGCGTGCTTTGGCCAATATAATCTTGCGTTAAGTTGACCGCTGCATACATGAAAAAACCATTTCCATTTCGAGGGTCATTCAGTCTAAACCTCACAGAGAAATCCTGATCATACGCTTGAACCAAGTTTGGATTTCCAGCAGATAACTGCAAAGGATTGGAATTATTAACTACCTCTTGAAGCTGATTGATAGATGGGACTTGGGTGGAAGTTCTATATCGAAAGCGAACACTTAGCTTCTTCTCCTTTTCATATTCAAAGGACAGCAAAGGCAATACAGCGTTAAAATTTCGAATATTATCAAATGATCTCGGAAGCGTCTGTAGGTTATCCAAAACAATATTCTGATTTGCTATTCGAGCCGTAAAACTCCAAGAAGTAATCTCCAAATTATAGCCTAAGCTGTATTGCTGCCTATTGTATCTACTTTCAAA